>JBHEQW010000004.1:0-63205 GCA_046530935.1 Arsenophonus sp. | reverse complement strand
CTCATTGTCAGAGCCATCTTGGTGTCAATAAAAGAACAAATTTAATTGAATCGACTTTTACAACAGTGAAGCTATAAAAGCCAAATGCGCTAAGAACTGGAGTAATTGAAAAACAAGCATTCCTATGTTATTTTAAGTTGCTCCAGTCTGCTTAGAAAGGTTAGAGCAAAAACTAAGCAGATTTTGAACTACTGTGTAACCATGTGGTCATAAATAATATCTAATAATATCTAATTTAAGGATAGATAACAGATTTACAAAGCATCAGAGCTCCAACCTGACTGTCACACATACACTAGATTTTCTAATAACTCTATAGGACTGCATAAGCTAATTTTTGATATTGAAAGATTATTCAGAAAGATAAAAATTAAGCTTAATAGGTTAGAATATTTGTAGGAAATTTAAGGTTAGGAAATAATAAATTATTTTACTTTTATATTCATTATTTTTTAAATTAAAATTTTCAGATTTGGCATAAAAATAAATTATACGGTTGTAACAGGCATGATAATTTAATCTATTGGAAGAGATGAAATCTAGTAATTTTTTTCTTTCTATATTTGAAATGTAGAGGACTGAGTATTACGTTTATAAAACTGGACCATTATATTAAGGATAATCAAGGCATGATGATAAGCTATATTTAGATAATATAGCTATATCTTTAATATAGAGCATTTTTAATGCTAAAATGAGATGATATAATAAGCTTTTAATTACTCGTATATACTTTGAAATAGTACTTAAAGAGAGCGTCTTGGTAATTATTTTGGCGAAAATCATTTAAGTTGTTCCTCCATTATTACTAATTACACCAAAAACCTGATTATTACTATGAGAGAAGGCTAGTATATTGTTTTGCTTTAATTTTAGATTGTTCAGGTTAATTAATAGTAAGAGGTTATTAATGTATAAGCTAATCAGCTAAGTAAGGAACTATTGAGATAGTAGTTAAATATATAAAGTTACCCAATCCTTATAAATCAATTATTGAAGTATTAAAACCTGATAGCTTAAAAAAACATTTAACTGTAAATATTAAATTGATTGATAATTTGAAGATATTGTAGAGTGTGATATACACGGATCTTCTAAAAGAATTTAATCCTAAGAGTTATTGTCATTTCTTGTGTATTGAATATTTAAATACTGTTGTGTAGCTCTAGCTATGTGATTCATTTTATTAATGAGTTCAACAAACAGAGAGATAATATATCATAAAAAAGTTGTACTTTACAGGTAGTAAAGTATTTGTAAAACTAGATATTACCTGTGATTTCTTGCATGAGCTCATTCGTAATATAGTGCATGCATGCTGATAGCCAGCGCCGTTAATGTTGATCTAGAAGCCTTTATGATCTCGGGCAACATATGAATGTTGCCTTATCAACTATGTTGGCGTCTATTGCGCGTTGATAACGGTTATTTATCACAACAAACCATATCAACTAGTATTGATGATGTTAAGGTTAAAGTACTTAATGGCAAAAAGCATGGAGGATCTCAGTTGCAACGGAATATGCTTCAGCAGCTTCTTGCTAGCGCCTTATATGAAGGCGTGCAGAATATTAGAGTACTCTGCAAATTGGAAAAATTCAGCCAAAAATTTTTTGTGCTACAAATATTAACTTGTCTAATGCCTAAAATAGTTCGTGAAATCCAGATGTCTGGTCTCAATCATAGCTATTGCTATATTTCCATTTTATTATATTTGCCATTTGACTGAAAAGCATCGAAGAGTTGCCACCAAATGCCATAGTGGTCTGTATATATATGAAGAAAATCTATGGTTGATTTTTACAAACATCTAGACGGCATATTTTCTTAATAAAAATACTACATAGTTTATCTATAAGATTATTATTAAAAGACTGAAACAGCAATGGCTTGAAGATGACAGTAATTGTGGTGATCTCTATGATTTAATGTATACGCACTACATTTATTTTTAGGCATATAGAATAGACAGGCCTTATTAGGCAAGCCTGATCTCCTTTTCCTGCTGTTCATTATTAGCCTAAACTAAGCATGGATCTAAGGATCTAAGTTGCGATTTAAGATAATTAAATCGTCTCTTCAAACCTAGCTATGGAAGAGATTGTGCTTTTTTTGGAATGCAAGGTCAAAGATATTCTTGAACGTAGAGTATCAACTCTATTAGGTATATAAAACATGTAATGTGCTGACTTCATTTTCAAACGATATACAAGCAAAAGTTAAGATTGAACTGAGGCAGCTTCAGATTAGCAGAGAGCCATGAAGCTGCTAATAATGCCATTGATGTTTTGTTGTTAAGTAATATTCCTGCAACGATAAAGAAGCTTAAGAAAGATCGAGAAGAACTGCTTGCATTCTATGATTCTCCTTTTAGCGTACTTAACAGTCAAATAAGAACGATGAATTCGATTAAATTAGCTTTTTTGATAGTCAAGATAACGACGAATATGATGCACAGAAAAACTGTGGTTCAAGAAAAACAACTATTTTAATGGTATTGTAGCAGCTATACAGCTTGGTCAGAAAAGCCTGGAATTGTTTAATGGAATTTAAGCAATTAACCCTGGTTGCACATAATGTTCAATTTAAGGATTCAGAAAAGATTTGCAAAATACTAGATCTTGTGTTGGGATATTCCAATATCCTGATCTCCTAATATACCAAATTTGCTGATAACTACTGAAAAGTTATAGGCTAATGCTATTAATTTGTTAGCATTAGTTGAAATTTAACTTTTACTAAGGAAAATTTAATGTCTAAAATCGTTAAAGTCATCGGGCGTGAAATCATTGACTCACGTGGCAATCCAACTGTTGAAGCAGAGGTTCATTTAGAAGGGGGATTTATTGGTTTAGCAGCTGTACCATCTGGTGCATCAACTGGTTCACGAGAAGTATTGGAACTACGTGATGGGGATAACGATCGATTTTTAGGTAAAGGGGTTTTGAAGGCAATTTCAGCAGTGAATGGACCAATTGCTAATGCATTAATCGATCAAGATGCCAAAAATCAAGCTAATATCGATCAAATCATGATTGAATTAGACGCTACAGAAAATAAATCTAAATTTGGTGCTAATGCAATTTTAGCAGTTTCACTTGCCAATGCAAAAGCTGCTTCGGATGCGAAATGCATGCCTTTATATGAACATATCGCTGAATTGAATGGCACACCAGGAAGATTTTCTATGCCATTACCAATGATGAACATTATCAATGGTGGAGAACATGCAGATAACAATCTTGATATTCAAGAGTTTATGATACAGCCAGTAGGCGCAAAAAGTTTGAAAGAAGCAGTTCGTATTGGGTCAGAAATTTTTCATCATTTAGGAAAAGTGTTAAAAGCTAAAGGGATGAATACGGCAGTTGGAGATGAAGGTGGTTATGCACCAAATTTAGAATCTAATGTCGCAGCTTTATCTGTAATTAAGGACGCTGTTGAAGCAGCAGGTTATGTGTTAGGTACAGATATTACCTTAGCAATGGATTGTGCCGCCTCAGAATTCTACAATCCAGAAACAGGTAATTATGAACTGAAAGGTGAAGGTAAAACTTTTACTTCAAAAGAATTTACACATTATTTAGAAGAATTAACCAAACAATATCCCATAATCTCTATTGAAGATGGTCTTAATGAGTCAGATTGGGATGGCTTTGCATATCAGACTAAAGTGTTAGGCGACAAAATTCAATTAGTAGGTGATGATTTATTTATTACCAATACCAAGATTTTTCAAGAAGGTATTAAAAAAGGTATTGCTAATTCTATTTTGATTAAATTTAACCAGATTGGTACCTTAACTGAAACTTTTTCAGCAATTAAGATGGCTAAAGATGCTGGCTACACTGCGATTATCTCACATCGCTCAGGTGAAACTGAAGACGTTACAATTGCAGATTTGGCGGTAGGAACAGCAGCTGGGCAAATCAAAACTGGTTCAATGAGCCGTTCTGATCGGGTAGCTAAATATAATCAGTTAATTCGTATTGAAGAAGTCTTAGGTAAAAAAGCGCCTTTTAATGCTATTAAAGAAGTTAAAGGTCAAGTTTAAATTTACATATATTCATTAATCATATATATTAATGGCGAGAGAGACTTAATATTATCTCGCCTTTTTATTAAAAATATTTCAATTAAGCTTATGTTTTTTTCTTAATAAGATTAAGAGCTTTTTTGATCTCATCAATTTATTTATCAAGGTTACACAACCATTAACGGCTAAAAATTAGCAATCCTGAATTGAGTTATGTTCATTTTTGGTTTATGGGTTTTTAGAGATTGCACTATATCTTGTTAATTGATTTAGTGAATGATTTCAATAATATAGGGATGACATGCCATAAAAAATTTACCTTGCATGTATTTCACGAACCCATATATTACCTGTCTGTTTCTTCTGCCACATTATCTGAAGTATGTAAAAAAACATAGAAGAGTTCCTGTTGTCCTCCATGGGATCTATGAGGTCAATCTCCATGCTCTCTCCACTATCGGAGATTTTTAGGAAGCTATTTGGATTGGTAGCCGCTTTTCAGTGAAAAAGCACATGATCTTTATTCTTGCCAATGCACTAAGTACCATCAGCAGATTAAAATATTAATAGTTTGAAGAACACATGTAATGTACTGCCTTCGTGATATTCAACCGATACTCACCACATTTGTTTCTAGCTATATGCTTATATAAAGTTATCTCAGGCAATATTGTCTAGCCTTTCCTTCTAGTTATTATTGTCGTTACTAAGCATTGACGTAAAATGAGCTAGTTGCGATTGAAGATAATTATCAATAGTTAAAAGCGAACTTGCCTGAACTTCTCAATGCCGCCTATATGAGCGGTTCCATAACCGTAATATCCCATGATATAATGCTCCATTAGCTATTATGTGTAGACAACAGTTAATAGCTCTGGCTTCACTAATAAAAAAGGACTTGCAATCGAAAAGTTAAGGTTGAGATGTGTCAATAAGTTCATGGTAGCAGATAGAAACTGTGATGTTGCTAAATAAAGGTATTTATGTTTTATTAGTGAGGTTTTCAGTTAAGTAAGTATCCTGCAGCAATAAATAAGCTGGAGAAAGATCAAGAAGAATTGCTAGCAATATCTACTGCTTTTCTTTAGCTAAAAGTACTTTTGCATCAATAAGAATGATCAATCAGATTAAAAATCTCTTTTATAGTCATACTTGTAAATAATATTAAATTTAAAGATGTATAACAGATTCAAAAATTATCAGAGTTAGAACCAACTGTATAGTTGTGGATTATCATGATTAGGACACACTAGATTTATTAATAACTATTCTAATTTTTAAAGATAGACATTTATCACCTTCGTGTAGAGAAAAATTTTTCATAATTAGTGTTATATTTAATTATATATTATTTATTTTGTATAAATAAGTATTATTACATTAATAAGAATTGTTTTACAGAAAAACATTCCACTATTTAATAGAACTTTGTAGGTAAGTTTAATCTTAGACTATACGTAAATAAGTTAGATCACCATCTGTGGCTTGATTATGTGATTAAGTTTTAATGTTAGATTAGCTTGTTGCTAAGGCTGTAGAATATTGGATTATTTAAAGCAAGGCAATGTTGCTATACAGCAACAAGAATTATGTCATCATTGATGATAATTTTATGGTAAAAAGATTAAGCTTAGCGATATTCATCAGATTATTAATTTGCAAAGCAATTTCTTTGTCGTCAGTAAAATTAATGCTTCTAGCTATTGTATTGTAACGAATTTTACATTTTTTATCTATTAAAACGTTTTTCCAGCTTGGATTTCCAGTTTACTGCGAGAAATAATATACTTTTAAGATTATCTATTATACTTGTTTTCCAACTAATCTAATTAGGATTAGGAAATCGTTACTTTAATGCTAATAATAACTTATAGATTAGTATGCTTATTGAGTTATGGTGGCAAAGATTTTTGTTGCTTTTCTTACAGAGACATTTATATACATACCTGCATTTTAATTGTTCTTATTTCAAATAATCTTCTTTAGGACAGATAATTTAGTAAATAAAACAATGAGAGATTGAGAATCTCTTCAGCTATTTTTAATAGGCTGATATAATTATTCATATTTTGAATGTAAAATTTCTTATCAATAACTCTCTGATCATCAAATCTTATTAGGCTATGGTGACTAATTTTATACTTGCTGGCAAAGGTTTCATACATATTTATTTAGCTTTATTCAGTTAAAGTATTCACTCTTTATCTAGGATCTGCTCAAAAAAACTACTAATACACTCTATGCATTAAACTCTTCAATAATCTTATATCTTACATAATTCTATTGATTTCAGGCGATGTAAGACTCGCGCAATTTATTTTTTCTTGTATCTTGTATTTTTTATCTTCTATCTTAATCCTCTTACTCGTTTTTTGACTTTTCTATAAAGAATAAAATCCTTCTCTTTAAAGGATTCATGGAGAAATATTTTCTCAACTTCAATAATAGCATTTAGTACGTTTATGTTGGCTATCCTAAAATGAACCAAGGAAGCAGGAACTTATCCAGCCTATGATAAGAATACGATCTCCATTAGTTGAATAACACTTCACATTATTTTCAAATGTAGGTTATTATAAAATCTTGTGTGTGATAGTCAGACTACGCTCTGTTTTGATGCTTTATAAATCTATTATCCATCATTAAATTATATGGTTAATGTAAGTTATACCAGGTTAAATCCATTAACTGTTCAAGATTTTCTTAGGGGATTCAAGGAGCTTAAATATACCATGATCGGATTATTTTTCTTAAACCCATATGTTCTTTATACATCTACTTTGTAGCAATTATTTTGTAAAAGTCAATTCAATCGATGAGATATGGCTTTGTCGTTCTTATTGCCACGTCCAAGTGCCAGGTTAATTGGAGGAAAGTTATAAAACACAAGCGGTTTTTCTCGATCTTTCTCTATGTTTTTTATAGCTTCAGGATAGTTCCAAGGAAACCTTGTCAATAAAATATTAATGGCTTTATTAGTGGCATTGCGGTTCTGGTATGCTACCAAGACATTGCGCAGATCAGTCTTAACTTTCGGTTGCATGTCATTTTTGGAGTGAAAATGTAGCACCTTAGCTATTTTATCTATACCAAACAGCATTGGTGGTGCATCTCTTGTAATATTTTTGTCATTGTATTATAAAAAACATGGAACCTCCGCTTCTTTTTCAGTAGCTCTCCTGTGAGATACTGTTAATCATACTGCTAGTAGCCCATTGAGAAATTCTGTTAAATATCGCTGATAACTATTTGTAATCATCTTAGACCGCAACTAGGTTCTTATGTTCCAAGATCACTGATCCTGATAATAAGAGCAGCAGAAAAAAATGATCATCTTGCTTGACATGATTATATATACATATCTAGCTAGAAATAAATATAGCGCGTATCGCTTAAATTACGTCAGCAGTACATTTCCTGTGTGCTTCAAACTATTGCTATTTCAATCTACTTATAGCTAACTGGCATATAGATCATGTTCTTTTTCTCCTAGAAGCGCATTCCATAGCTTCGCAAAAATTACCTCTATTGAGATGCCATAGCATGTACATAAATAGTAGCAAATCTTCAATGTTTTTTACACTCTTCAAATAAGGCACTAGCAAGGAGCTGTTGAAGGATATTTAGTTGCTTCTGCGCGTTCTGTGATCTTAAGCAGTTTAATCTCAACATCGTACATACTAGTCTTATATAGTTCACTGTATTAAATAACCATTACTTAGTATTTGGGTTGGGGAGTTAAGCTGGCACAGCCTTTATGAGGCTGCCTTTAACATGTTGTCACGCAGTACATTTAGATTCAATTTCACCAACACTAAACTGTGATGCCTGTTAGCTGTTTATCAGCATTACGGATAAATTAATATAATGGGTCAGAGATATATATATGGTTTTATGGATACATAACATGTAGGGTTAGGCTATTTTTCATGGTATATCATCTATCTATGATTAAAATCATTTACTAAATTAATTAGCAGAGATAAGAACAGGATCTCTGAAACTTCATGGAGTCTTAAATTACCATAACTTACCTTACTGAAGAGTGGTTAGAATTCTATGTGATGTAGTTGCCTGATAATTAAGAGTCCTATCATCATGATATTTTTTGCTATCAAAATATATTGCTTAATAGCTATTTTGCCATGAATAGGAATTTACAACTATGGTCTATAATATATAATGATTTTGTGTCAAACAAAAACTAGTTAACCTTATATCCACAATGTTGCAATATTTAGTAACACAATTCGTTAATAACTCAATAGTTTATAATTTTTAAATACTGAAAATCTAACTTGTTATAAATTGATAATTCGCTGTTATCGTATAAATTAGCCAGAGAATATAGCGATCTAGCAGGATTAAAAAGCAGAAAAAATAGCAATTAATCCAATACGTTGATACAATTTAACTCTCTAAATGCAAGTTCTAAACGATCAATCATAGAAGTCTGACCTGCACGAATCCAAACTCGCGGATCATAATATTTTTTATTAGGTTTATCTTGCCCTTCTGGATTACCAAGTTGACTTTGTAGATAACCTTCATTTTTTTTATAATAATTTAAAATCCCTTGCCAGGTCGACCACTGGGTGTCAGTATCAATATTCATTTTTACTACACCATAACTGACTGCTTCTTTAATCTCGTCAGCAGTAGATCCTGAGCCTCCATGAAAAACAAAATTTAGATTATTTTTAGCCGGCAAATTAAATTTCTGCGCAACGTACTCTTGTGAATTCTTAAGAATTTTAGGGATTAATTGAACGTTGCCTTGCTTATAAACGCCGTGTACATTACCGAAAGATGCCGCAATAGTAAATCGATGACTGATTTTACTTAATTGCTCATAGGCATAAGCGACATCTTCAGGTTGTGTATAAAGTGATGAACTATTTAATCCAGTGTTATCTATACCATCTTCCTCACCACCGGTGCAACCTAATTCAATTTCTAATGTCATGTCTATTTTGCTCATCCGTTGCAAATATTGAGAGCAAATTTCAATATTTTTTGTTAATGGTTCTTCAGATAAATCGATCATATGCGATGAAAAAAGTGGCTTGCTAGTAGTTTTATAATATTTTTCACCAGCATCTAGTAAACCATCAATCCAAGGCAGCAATTTATGTGCACAATGATCGGTATGTAAAATCACAGCAACACCGTAATGTTTTGCAATTTGATGCACATGATGAGCACCTGATATTGTCCCTAAAATTGCAGCTTTCTGGCCTTTTGCTTTTAGACCTTTACCGGCAATAAACGCAGCTCCACCGTTAGAAAATTGGATAATTACAGGAGAACAAACTTTAGCAGCAGTTTCCAAAACAGCATTGATTGAATCTGTACCGACACAATTGACTGCTGGCAACGCAAATTTATGTTTTTTTGCAAGAGAAAAAACTTTTTGAAGATCATCACCAGTAATAACACCTGCTTTTAGAAAATTTTTAGACATGAGATAAAGTCCTATTATTTGACATGTAAACAATACTACCTGTCATTTTTTAGAAAAAATCACTATTTTGCTCGTTCTTCTAACACAAGAATTGCAGGTAATTTTTTACCTTCCACAAATTTAAGAAAAGCGCCACCTCCAGTAGAAATATAAGAGATTTTATCTGCAATACCAAACAGATCAATTGCTGCTAATGTATCACCACCACCAGCAATAGAAAAAGCGTTACTTTCTGCAATTGCTTCTGCAATCACTGCTGTGCTATGACGAAAATTAGGAAATTCGAAAACTCCAATAGGGCCATTCCATAAAATTGTTTTTGCTTTTTTAATGATATCAGCTAAACATTTAGCAGTTTTATCCCCAAAGTCTAAAATTTGTTCTTCATCTTTAACATCATTGACAGATTTCATTACTGCTTGTGCTTTATCAGAAAATTCTGTTGCTACACGAACGTCAGTTGGTATAGGAATATCGCAAGTCGATAATAATTTTTTTGCCTCTTGGATCAAGTGATTTTCATATAAAGAGCGGCCAATTTTATGGCCGTTAGCAGCAATAAAAGTATTGGCAATTGCTCCCCCAACAATAATTTGATCAGCAATTTTTGCTAAAGAATTTAAGATAGTTAATTTAGTCGATATTTTTGAACCACCAACGATGGCAACCATTGGACGGGTAGGCTCTTTTAATGCTTTACTTAATCCGTTCAATTCAGCAGATAACAGTAGCCCTGCACATGCTATAGGTGCAAATTTTGCTACGCCATGGGTTGATGCTTGAGCACGGTGTGCGGTACCAAATGCATCCATTACATAGATATCACAAAGTGCAGCATATTGTTTAGATAATGTTTCATCATTTTTTTTTTCCCCTATATTAAAGCGTATATTCTCAAGAACTACAAGCTCGCCATTAGCAACTTCAACTCCATTTAAATAATCTTTTACCAAAAAAATAGAGGAGTTGAACTTATCTTTTAAATAGTCTACAACAGGTTGCAATGAAAATTCCTCATTATATTCACCTTCAATTGGGCGACCTAAATGAGACGTTACCATTACCTTTGCGCCTTGTTTTAAAGCGATTTCAATTGTCGGTAAAGAAGCACGGATCCGTGCATCAGAACTAACTTTGCCATCTTTGATAGGAACGTTTAGGTCACTTCTGATAAATATCTTTTTGCCTGCTAGATCTAAATCGGTTATCTTAATTACGGACATGGTCAATCCTCTCATTGATTCTTTAATTTAATAATTTTATGCTTATTATAGAAAAGAATATGCCAATACCATTTATCAAAATATAGATTTGTTAAAACCAGTAGCAGCCATTGCTAATATCGTATCAAGCATACGATTGGCAAAACCCCATTCATTATCACACCAAACTAAAATTTTAATCAAGTGTTGCCCACTAACTCGTGTTTGTGTACCATCTACAATACCACTATGTGGGTCATGATTAAAATCGGTTGATACTAACGGCAATTCAGTATAATCAACTATACCACGAAATGAACCTTTTGCTGCCTGTTTCAATACCTGATTGACTTTTGTAACTGTTACTTTAGATTTTACTGTCACGGTAAGATCAATTGCAGTTACATTGATAGTTGGTACTCTAACTGATATAGCTTCAAAATGATCTTTGAATTTTGGAAATATTCGGGTGATTCCAGCAGCTAATTTAGTATCAATAGGAATAATAGATTGACTAGCAGCACGTGTTCGACGTAAGTCTGCGTGATAAGCATCAATAACTGGCTGATCATTCATTGAGGCATGAATAGTTGTCACTGTACCAGACTCAATATTCAAAGCATCATCTAATATTTTTATCACTGGAATAATGCAATTTGTGGTACATGATGCATTTGATACCAATCGATCGCTACTTTTTAAACTGGTTTCATTAACACCATACACAATAGTTGTGTCAAGATCAGTACTCCCGGGATGAGAAAATAGAACCTTTTTTGCACCACTAGATAAATGCGCATAACCATCGGCCTTTGAGCCATAAACTCCTGTACAGTCGAGTACTATATCAATATCCAGTGTTCGCCATGCTAATTTTTTAATATCAGATTGATGAAAAAGATGTATACTGTCATTGCCTACCAGTAACAAATCCTTATTCAAGCTAACATTCCAGGCAAATCGACCATGAATAGAATCATATTTCAATAAATGCGCTATTCCTTCCGAAGTAGCAATTTCATTAATCGCAACAACAGCAATTTGAGCTCTTTGATTTGATTCATAAAGCGCTCTTAATATGCTGCGCCCTATTCGCCCAAAACCATTAATTGCTACTCTAACTACCATACTATTCCTTCAATAATAAGAACTAATTTATTAAGGATAAGAATACTGATAATTACAGCTTTTGTACTTAGGATTTTTGTTGTTAATCATAAAAAGTGTGGTTTTGATCAATAAATCAATCAATTTTATAAAAAAAGAAATATTTTAGGTTAATTTAATTTGATACGAGATATAGAAAAGAAGAGCTCTGCAATACAGCAGGATCATATTTGCTGGAATAAAAAGAGCGTATCTAATCATATTAAAGCTGATAATACGCTCATATCATTTTTGTCAATTAAGGCAATAAAGATTTAGCTTTTGCAATCACATTTTCGATGCTGAAGCCAAATCTTTTAAATAAAATTTCTGCTGGTGCTGATTCACCAAAAGTATGCATACCAACAACTGCACCGCTTGTACCAACATATTTATACCAATAATCTGCAATGCCAGCCTCAATAGCAAGTCGTGCAGTAACTGAAGATGGTAATACAGATTCACGATAAGCGGAGTCTTGTTTATCAAAAGCATCAGTTGATGGCATAGAAACAACTCGTATTTTATAGCCTTCAGTAGTTAACTTTTTGTAAGCCTTAACCGCTAAGGCAACTTCAGAGCCAGTTGCAATCAAAATAAGTTTTGGGGTTGTTTCGCTATCTTTTAAAACATAAGCCCCTTTAATGATGTTAGCTAACTGTTTAGTATCGCGTGTCTGCTGATCAATATTTTGACGAGAAAAAATCAACGCACTTGGTCCCTGGTTCCGCTCAATCGCATATTGCCAAGCAATTGCTGATTCAACTTGATCACAAGGGCGCCAAATGCTAATATTAGGTGTCATACGCAAACTAGCTAATTGCTCAACTGGTTGATGGGTCGGGCCATCTTCACCAAGACCGATGGAATCATGAGTATAGATAAAAATACTTCTAATTTTCATTAATGCGGCCATTCGTACTGCATTATGCGCATATTCAAGAAACATTAAAAATGTTGCGCCATAAGGTATAAAACCACCATGCAAGGCGATACCATTCATAATAGCAGACATGCCAAATTCACGTACGCCATAGTGAATATAATTGCCTGCTGGAGAGTTTTTTATTGAGTTAGAAGCTGACCACATAGTTAAATTACTTGGTGCTAAATCAGCAGAGCCACCTAAAAGTTCAGGTAATACCTTACCGAAAACTTCTAAGGTATTTTGTGAGGCTTTACGGGTGGCAATATTGAGAGGGTTGCTTTGCAATTCTATGATAAAATCATTCGCAATATCTTGCCAATTAGTCGGTAATTCACCTTTAGTACGACGGATAAATTCATCCGCAAGTTTTGGGAAATCTTGTTGATATGCTGCAAATTTTTCACGCCAGGCAGATTCTTTTTTCTGGCCTATTTCCCTAGCATCCCAGGCTTGATAAATATCAGCTGGTATTTCGAAAGGTGGATATAACCAATTTAGTGCGATCCTGGTTTCAGCAATCTCACTTTCACTTAATGGTGAACCATGGGCTTCTTTAGAACCAGCCTTATGTGGCGAACCATAACCAATTATTGTTTTACAAATTAATAAAGATGGTTTATTAGTAACTTTACGTGCTTGCTCTATTGCTGATTTGATTTGTTCAGAGTCATGTCCATCAATGCCATTGATAACATGCCAATGATAAGCAATGAAACGTTCGGCAGTATTATCGCTAAACCAACCGTCTACCTCCCCATCAATTGAAATGCCATTATCATCATAGAAGGCAATCAGTTTACCTAATTTCAATGTTCCAGCTAGTGAACAAGCTTCATGTGAAATGCCTTCCATCATGCAACCATCACCCATAAATACATATGTATAATGATCAACAATAGTATGCTCTCGACGATTAAATTGCGCCGCTAACGTTCGTTCAGCAATAGCAAACCCTACTGCATTTGCTATTCCTTGTCCTAGTGGGCCAGTAGTGGTTTCAACACCTGGTGTATAACCATATTCGGGATGTCCAGGTGTTTTAGAATGAAGTTGACGAAAATTTTTTAATTCTTTGATCGGTAAATCATACCCGCTAAGATGTAGCAAGCTATAAAGTAGCATAGAGCCATGACCATTAGATAATACAAAACGGTCACGATCTACCCAGTTAGGATTAGATGGATTATGATCCAAATAGTCACGCCAGAATACTTCAGCAATATCAGCCATTCCCATTGGTGCACCTGGATGTCCTGACTTTGCTTTCTGTATAGCATCCATACTGAGAAAACGGATAGCATTAGCAAGGATTTTACGAGTGATCATTGTTTACTATATGAACGCATCCCTGTTTACAAGACATTCGAAGTTTAGACATTGACGTTGAGGCAAGTTGCAGCTCTATATCCGGCCTATTGTTGTAGCCGTTTTGGCAGTAGCATCTCTATGTGTAATCAGCTGATCTAGACCACACACCTTTATTGTTCCTAAAAAGCTTTAAGCTCAAGAAATAATTCAAGTTTATCGAGTCCAGATCTTGCCTATCAGTGTTATTACTACGATTGCCTACGCAACCTTTTAGCATTCACCCTTAATATTTAAAAGAATTAATGTTTATCAACGTATATTTCTAAAAACGCTATGACGCTGACATGTTTTTTGTCGCAGCTCTGATCATGGGCTACTAATTAATTAAAGCCTATACTAGTAAGACCTATCTTGTTAGTAATTCCCAATCACAGGCACGCTGCTCTGGACAGCAGATTTTTTATTATGGCGCCATAAATCCTACTTTGAATGGTTTTTGGGCGGCAGTGTGGATCTATATCTGTGGTTATGAATAAATAACGTTACCAGATAGGTATCACTATGTTTTTTGATACCTAGTAGCCGCCACTCTTCCTGCGCCAGTGCTGGTTTGTTTTTTTGCGCGAGCACAACACGATATAGGCAGAGAACTCTTGCTATAATCGGAATGCATTAGCATTTCACATTATGGCAATTTTTGCAGCAACCAGTAATACCAGTAATAATAAGTGCTATAATACTGTAGTAAATTTGCATAATTTTCTGATATGCTTTGTTCTGTTTTGCTCATGCAGTAGCCAGATGTTCTTGTATAGCAACTATGTGAGTATCAAGGTTATCAAGTCCTCGATCCATTCTATTCAATTTGATAAATTAGAAATGGCGTCAGGTTTTCATTCAAGCGATTAAGTACTTCTTAGGTACTCTTGTTTAATGACATCAGCCACTCCATTATGTAGCTTTTCGCTAAACTATAATAATAATCAATGTAGCTCGTTTATCTTTGTCATACAGAATTTCACCAGATCTCGCAGCATATTATGTGTGGAGATGGTGCAGTTTTTGTTGCACTTAGTTTTTGACTGCAAACAACTATACTTGGTTGTTGCACCACATAATCCAGATAGCGCTCGAGCTTCCATAATGTTATTTTTGTTTCCCATAAGAGGAACGTATTTGACAAATTTGCCTTAAAGTAATTGAGATTTAAGCTCTAGTTTTTTCAGTTCAGAAGCCAATACTGATAGATAATAATCAGAGTCTTATATACCAATAAGACAAAGTTTGCGATTAGTGAAATATTCTAATAAAGCTTCTGGCTTAATTCATTTAGCGATAACTTTACTTAGTATGCTCATTAATGAGTTTTGACCTGCATTAAATGTTTTGGAATATTAAAATCAATAGAGATGTATTTCATCCCGTGGAGATTCTTCAGTTATCAGGAAGATTTACTCATTCAGTATTGGGCATCATGATGCAGAAAGTCTGCATGGGATTCACGCTTTCACTGCTTTAATCCTTATATGAGCTTAAATAAAATTTGTATGTGTTCATTAGATTATCAAAATTGAATAAATAGTAAATTTCATACTTATTTTCTAAAAGTTGCTTTAGCATCTTAACAGTTAGAACCTAATCTAGGCATCTCACACTTTACTTAACTAATCATCAGTTGTGCAAAATTTTTATCAATAGCAAAAAAAATTAAAAATAAGTGAATAAAATAATAGTAACAACACTACTTATTAGTATAGCAAAAATCAAAATACGAACCATAATGCTTTCTAAGAAAAAAGGATATGATATTGGTATGATTTTCTGGAAAAAGAATATTTGTTATCTCAAAAGACAAAAAACACGAGGCCTATGCTCATGGTTTTATAAAATTGGCGGTGCGGACGGGACTTGAACCCGCGACCCCCGGCGTGACAGGCCGGTATTCTAACCAACTGAACTACCGCACCACGGTATAATCGATTTAAAAAGGCTATGATATTACGAATCATCTATCCATACGTCAACATTTTTATAATATATTTTTATATACTTTTTGGCTAAAAGTGAAATAATAATTAATGTTTAATTTGATTATTTTCGCTATCACATGAACGCCATAGAGAAACCTTCCCACTTTTCTTTTCGATTAGATCTAGTTTTGCTTCATGGGCAGTAATTTCTTCCTGATTAGCATAAATTATAGATAATGACATTGGTTTTCGTTCTATTTGTTTAAAATCATCTGTATAGACTTCATTACTGGCATCTGAATTAACTAAAAAAGGTAAAGAGGTTTGTCCTCCAGTCATTGCCATATAGACTTCGGCTAAAATCTCAGAATCGAGCAATGCTCCGTGTAATGTACGCTTTGATTTATCAATATGATAGCGATTACATAGAGCATCAAGATTATTCCGTTTTCCAGGAAATAGCTTTCTGGCAAGTACTAAGCTATCAGTAATTTTACAAAAGTTTTCCGTTAGTGGGATATCTCTATTTAATTTAGAAAATTCATAATCTATAAATCCAATATCAAAAGTGGCATTATGAATAACTAACTCATCACCTCGAATAAAATCTAAAAATTCATCTGCTATTTCAGAAAAAGTTGGCTTATTTTGTAAAAACTCATTACTAATTCCATGAATTTCAAAAGCTTTAGGATCAACTAATCGTGTTGGCTTTATATAAACATGAAAATGACGACCAGTTAAGCGGCGATTAATTACTTCTACTGCGCCAATTTCAATAATATTATGTCCTTCATAGTGAAGCCCTATGTTATTCATGCCAGTAGTTTCTGTATCAAGAACAATTTGTCGTGTAAGCACTGTGCGCATATTACCTTTTATATCAGACTTGGAGTAATAAATTATGAATAAAATAAGTTTATTAAAAATTACGAAACATGTAAAAATTTTTACTGATGGTTCTTGTTTGGGGAACCCTGGTGCAGGCGGTTATGGCATATTATTACGTTATAATAAACATGAAAAAATATTAAGTAAAGGATATTTTCGTACTACTAATAATCGTATGGAGTTAATGGGTCCAATTATTGGCTTGGAAACTCTTAAACAACCTTGCAAGGTTATTCTCACGACCGATAGTCAATATGTATTTCATGGCATCACTCAATGGATACAAAACTGGAAAAATAGCCAATGGCGACGCGCAAATAAATCGCTTGTTTTAAATGTTGATTTATGGCAACGATTAGACTCCGCAATTTCTCGGCATCAAATAGAATGGCAGTGGGTAAAAGGCCATGCAGGAAATTCTGAAAATGAGCGATGTGATGAATTAGCAAGGAATGCTGCAAATTCGCCAATAGAAGAGGATAGCTTGTACCAAACAGAGCAAAATTAATGACGTTAACGCCAACACTTAATAACTCCCCACGATGTATTACTTATTTTCATGCAAGTTCTCATAAATTTTATTGGTGTTGGCGTCAACGGTAACGTTCTTTTACGTGCAATGATAAGATTAATACAACCTGCAAATTGCAGATTTCTATTGATAAAATGATCAGGATTTATCCAAGGTATAATTTGAAAAGTTTGTTCTTGCAGTATTTCGTAATTCAATAAACTCAACCAATCAAGTTGACGCCAAGTTGAAAACATATGACTACAATATGGTTGCCGATTATATAATATAGGAATATATTTCCCTATTCCTAACAAACTAAAAGGATTAAAATTAGATAAAATTAGCCAACCATCATCAACTAAAACCCTATCGGCTTCACGCAATAACCAATGTGGATTATTACTATAAGATAGTTGTTGTATCAAAAGACAGGCATCTATCGATTTGTTCTTGAAAGGCATTTCATTAGGATTACCTAATAATTGACAATTACTTCCAGCTATATTCATGCTAAATTGATGAGTAATCAACGATTCTTGAGTATCAATCTGTAAACTCAATTGATTAATTTTTAGTAAATGGAAACCAAATATTTTTGGCCACCACGGTTGTAGCTGCTGGTTCAATGCAATACGATAATAATTTCCACATGGAATATCTTCCCAGGAGTCTGGTATTTTAGACTGTTGAGCAGTACAAGCTGATTTCATTGTAATATCCTTCTAATCCTTTAGCTATAAGGCATTATTATATTATGGAACTTATCGGAATTTCTTCATTAGTTGATAATTATATATGGTTATTAACCTATCAAGGTAACTGTATTATTGTTGATCCTGGTATCGCTAAGCCAGTACAGCAATTTTTACAACAAAAAGCTATAAAACCAGTTGCTATTTTACTTACTCACCATCATCATGATCACGTAGATGGTGTCAAAGAATTACAAAAATATTATCATGATTTAGTCGTTTATGGCCCAATGGAAACAAGTAACAAAGGAACAACATGTGTAATAAAAGGCGGAGAGCAGCTAAATTTTTCTGGATTTTCATTGAAAATTTTTTCCGTGCCAGGACATACATTAGGACATGTTGCTTACTATCAAAAACCCTATTTATTTTGTGGTGATACTCTGTTTTCTGGGGGTTGTGGCCGTATTTTTGAAGGAACAACTGAACAAATGTATCACTCAATTAAAACGCTTAAATCTTTATCTGATGAGACGCTAGTTTGTTGTGCACATGAGTACACAGTTGAAAATATGGCATTTGCCAGTTATTTGTTACCACATGATGATCTGATAAAAGCTTATACTTTAGCCGTGAATGAAAAACGAGCTAAAAAACAATCTACTCTGCCATCAAAACTTAAAATTGAAAAAAAGATCAATGTCTTCTTAAGAACTGATGATCCTTTTTTACAAAAAGTATTGGGATTTTCTCATGTTACTTATTCAAGTTGTAATGTATTTGCTAAAATTCGCAAACTAAAAGATTGCTTTTAAATTAGTATTTTGTCATTACCTGATGGTAATGACAATCATTTCTGCTTTATTAAACAGTTGAATAAATAACAACTTAGAATAAGTTACATGATTAATAAAAATAAAAGTAATACATTTGCCTCTGTTTTACTTGTTGGCTACTAATGCCAACCAATAAACAATCACTAAATCATTCTTGAGGAAATCAAGATATTGAAACTATAGCTTGGAAATTAATCTATTTGATAGGAAATTTATTTATTAGAGAGTTATATTACTAATAATCTAAAAATAGATATTCCTGATAATAGCAGGATCAGAAATTAAATCTTATTTGGCTAAATAAGATGTATCTGCTAAATTTGATATTATGCTAAGAGCCTTACTATACTAGATTATTAAAAAATTTATAAACGCAATATGCTAATAATGTAGTTTCAGTTGTTAGTATTTGTTGAAAGTGCTTTTTATCCCAAAGAGTCCTCACATTAGCAAGCAACAGGTTTATGTAAGATTATTCCATTGACTACTCAGTCACATGGATTAAAACCAAATTGGTTGATGAACTCATAGATGTCACTGCCTTAATTACCGCAGCTCTAAATTTACTTAATGATTAAATAATTTATTTGATGCTGATTGGTCTTTAACATTTTTTGCTTATAATTGTGGTGAAGGTTTGTATACTTAATGCAATTAAGAAAAATAAAGACCTTGGATTAGCTATTAATTTATTAGTCATTATTTTTAGTAAAATACATAATAAATTATGTGCTAATAATTTGAATTATGCTTATTTTTAGTATATGCGATTTTTTGAGTGCTGGCCTATCCATGTGTCTTGCTGATTGATTTCATAAATAATTTCAACAATATAGATATAATATGCATGAAAAAGTCTATCCTATAAATATTTGCAAAACAAAATGTTACCTATGATCTATTGTATGAACTCATCCGTAATGCCTGCTAGGCAGTTGATAGTACAGTCGTTTAGGCTAAGCTCGAATATACATCTGCTATAACA
Source organism: Arsenophonus sp. (assembly GCA_046530935.1). Lineage (GTDB taxonomy): Bacteria > Pseudomonadota > Gammaproteobacteria > Enterobacterales > Enterobacteriaceae > Arsenophonus. Next base: position 43,233 of record JBHEQW010000004.1, on the reverse strand, counting down.
TTCTGAAATGTTATATTATCGATACGTATCCCATAATGATGTCTATAACAGGTTATTTGCCACAGCGAATAATAGAAGACTGATATTGGCAATATTGAGATTAAAGTGCTTATGGAGGATTTATAGCAGCGGTAACGAAATATACCTCTCAAAAGCTTTTTTATTAGCGCTTTATCTTAAGCATGCAAAAAACGTAGAAGAGTTTGAATTAGATTGGGTTTAGCATAGGGTCAAAGTAGATCTAATCTTCTCTTTATCCGGTTCTAGCTTTTTTGAGCAGACTATAGCAGCTTAAATATCATTGAAAGCGTTATTTTTTTAACTAAAGTTTTTTGTGCGTCATCTTGATAGTCTTACTGACTTAAAAGATTATTTAAATTGGGATTCCTCGTCATTATTGATACCTAGTGCTCTGACGATATAGTTGTAGAATGCCAGCGGTTCTTTTAGATCTTTCTGCAGTGTTTTTATCGTTGCAGGAAGCTTTGCTTAAAATATTATTAAGAAAACATCAACGGGTTTATTAGCGGCATCTAGGTTCTCTCTGCTAGCAAGATCTACCTCAAGCTTACCGTTAACTTTTAGTTTTGTTCTTTTATTGTGCTAAGCTAGCAAATTAACTATTTTGTATATTCCCAACATCGAGTTGGTGCTGTGTCTCTGAAAATATTTTTACCATTGGATTCCAAAAACTAATGGTACAGTCTTCAGTAGCAAGACTTGGATAGACGGTTAAGCAATGTGGTTTACAGGTTATTGAAAAAGTTTAGCTAAGTTTACTTCTAACTTTGGATAAGCATCTTCAAGAGCAACTAGTTCATTACCTCCATCTTTAGAGATGCCAATAATGAGCAGTAGTCAAAGACGATCATTTTTCCTAATAGGAGTGTATATGGCATAGGCAAGAAATAAATATATCGAATATCGATTAAATCACGTGGTCAGCCACAACATTTTCTGTAATCTTAAAGTTCATTGCTCTTTTAATTTGCTAATGGAGTGTAATTTTCTAATGGTGTGCTGGCATAGAGAAAATAATGTGTTTTTTTGCCAAGAAGCTGGCGTCTGTAGTAGTGGTATTGCTTTATGAAAGTTATCGATGAATGGAATGATCTAGCAGTATAGTACTAAGGCATGCCAAGCAACTCTTCAATGTTTTTTGCATGCTTAAGAGATAAAAAGGTACCAAAGAGCTTTTAAAGCATATTTTGTTGCCGCTGCAATCTCTAATCTTATGGACTTAAATTTTAATATTGCCAATACAAGTCTGTATTATTCGCTGTGGCAATAACCATTACTGACAACGGTTATGATATGTTTGTTTAACAAAACAGCGTTTAGCATGTTATAAGAAGATGGCTTTAATCTTGGCTTCAACAGAGCTAGCTCTATCAGCTACCTGAAACCCATTACGAATGAATTTATATAAGTGATTAAAGGTAACATTTAGTATTGTAAATACTTTTTAGGGTAAACTTTTTTATGGCATATTATCTCTATGTTATTGAACCTTTTGATAAAATCAAATAAAATCAATAAGAAGAATACACATACGCAAGCATCTCAAAAACTCTATTATAGTAGAAATAAGCATAACTTTATGCTGAATTAGTATTTATTTCAATTATTTTGTTCAAAAAGAATTATTTATAATAATTGCTTCTTTATCAATATTCACTACAGATTTTGGTTTGATTAATGATCTTGTTTTCTAAAGTTGCTTATATATTATTGTACCAGCTAAAAATTAGCGATTGGAAATACCAAACAAATTAAAATTTAAAGTGTAATTTTGTCTGATTTGGTTGTTTATCACCAATATCAGACATATTGATATTTATGGTGGTTATTAATCATGCTGTTAGGCTCTTTTAAAGATAGATGCGTTATACTGATTATAGGAATGATTTAGATTGTATCCTTCTCAATTATTTATTATTTATTTATTAATAAAGAAAATATACCAATCAAATAGCATTGATAGTTGATATTTTTATAAGCTAAGATCGCGAAGTTAATATTTAAAATAGAAATGCTGAATCAGGATTTCTATTTTTTACTTCTTTGATTAAAACTATTTGATACTAAACTTAACAGAAATTGGATTATGATCAAAAAATTTTATTTTAATCGGTTTTGCATTAGAGAAGAGTCAAATTACGATAAAAACGCAATTTAATAGATATTTAATAGATTATTAGGTAAAACCAAAAATTATAGTGCGCTTATCAGCATTAAAATTAACTTCTTTCATTCGTAAATTGCATCTGAAATGTTTAAGTGCATTTGTGCGTTGTTGTAGACTATTCACATCATCCAGGTATAAAAATCATCAGTAAAAATTACTGGCCCTTTATATCTTTTAATATGTACTCTCCTATAGTATTTAACTGTCAACTATAAACATCCACCACAAAACTAAAATTAACTGCATGAATATTAATAATCATTAAATTTCTGGTATTATATAATAGATAAACGGTAATTAATGCTGATTTTGGCAAACTAAGTAACTGCTCTTTTTTCTTGTAATGGACAACGATAAATTAGATTACATCTTGCTAACATCATTACCACATAATCGTGTTGAAGGAACTAATTGCTGGCACATGATCAGTAACTAAATGTTGTGATAGAACAAAATTAATAAGTTGATGTGAATTTGAGCTTCCTTTAATAAAATTAATGTTTATTCATGACTGATTTTTTTAAAACTGAATGCCGCTTTTTACGGTTGTTACTTATAAATATTACATAAAACAATGCTTAAATTCATTACTTTATCTTTATAAGTATAAAGAATCCATATAGGTAAATCATAATCAACTGTGTATTAAGATACAGTTGAAATATGTTTTGTCGTCTGCTTAGCAATATAACGTACTGAATAATTTTTTTGTCACCTTAAATAGCTCTTAAAAATCGAAATTTATTAATATATCTAATACAAAGATAATAGATAAAACTTATCAAAAGATAATAGATAATACTTATCATTTAGAAGCATAGTTGCATTTTAATGTGAGTATTAGCAAATCTACTGTACGTCGTATATTAGGCTATTGTTTCGCCCTAATTCTTTATGAATCTGTTCTACATTCTTAAATTGTATATTATTTATCACTAGTTGTCAGGTATTAGTGGCTTAAATTCCATTAGTCTGTTCCATTTTTTCTTAGTAGAGATTGGAAGAGGTTAAATAGCATTGAAAAGATTATTTTTTTGAACTGCAGTTCTTAATGGATAGGTTTCATGGCTTAACCACAGTGTTGCAAAAGCTGATTTAATCAGATTCCTCGTTCTTAATTGACATACACTACTTTTATTGGAGGTCCTAGAATGCCAACAAGTTTTTTTTGATCTTTCTCCAAGTTATTCATTGCTTCAGGTTACTTCACTGAAAACTTTGCCAATAAAATATCAAGCGCTTTATTAGTGCCATCATAACATTATGCTAGCCAAGGTTGGTTGTTGTTTCTGAGCTTCACAAGCTAAGCTTTAATTCTCGGTTGTATGACTTTAGAGACTGAAGCTAGCAGATTAATTGTTTTATATGCCAATAGCATCATTGGTTCCGCATGTTCTGGAAGATATTTGCTGTTTTATCCCAAAGAAAGATCAATATTTCTATGGGTACCGTAGCAGGCCTGGGAAATAAGGTTAAGTTATGTGCTTGCAGGTTATTCAGGAATTTAGCTAAGTTAGCTTGTAACTTTTAATAAGTATCTTCGATCATAACTAGATCATTACGTCAATCCTCAGTAACTCCGATAATGACAAGCAGGCAAAGGCAATTATCTTTCTTGACAGGACTATATATTTTATCAGCCCAAAAATAAATGTGTAACGTGTATCGCTTAAATCATACGGTGGCAGTATTGCCTCTGCTCTTTAATCCATCCCTGTTTCAGTCTTGGAGATGTACGTACTTTGCAGATAGATCATCTGCTTTTTTACTAAGAAGAATTTCCATAGTTTCCTAAAATCACCAGCGGAAATAATCTCGAAGAAGAGGTATAGCCATGGTATCAACGTTCTTTAACGTTTTTTGCGCGCTTTAGATAATTTAGCAGGAATGAGTTGTTAAAGCATATTCCGTTACCGCTTCGATCTTCTGATCTTAGGCACTTTAATCTCAACATTGTCAATGGCAGTATGTATGGTTCGCTGTTGAAAATAATTGTTATTGATGAGGCAGCACTTTTATGCCTATCAATAAGGAAGCGCTCAAGAATGATTTTAATCTCAGCATTAACGGTCCTGGCATGAGCTATCCAGCACTATTACTGATGAGTCCATGGAAGGAACTGTGTGTAATATCTAATTTCGCAGCTATTTACAGTGTAGACTTTTCATGGCATATAATCTCTCTATTATTGAAATTGTTTATGAAATCAATCAATAGGATTGGCTATTTTTTCCGAAACCACATACATCAAAAATGAGTATAACTCATGGAGAACCTTTTCTAATGAATTAATTGGCATGTAATATCATTAAAGTTCAATATAAAGGTTGGCTCATTTCCGGTTATCCTGACATTATGTCATATCCTTATTCATATTCATGAAATCAAATCTTAATCACTTAGTGAAAATGGAGAAAGATACTATGCGAGTTGATTTAGATATTAGTGATGTGCTGGTAAAGTTTGATCATGTAGTAACACAGGCGTATCCTTATATGGTGTATTGTCATTTATTAGAACATTAAAATACTGGTATTATTTGGTAGGTTCAGTTTTTCTATATTAGCTAATATTTTAGCTATTTTATTTATGTTATTTCTTAAAATTGAATTAATAGCATTTAATCTTGTATTTATTTTATTTATATTAAAATATACGGTTTTATTTCTATTAATGTGAATATCTAAAATTTTATGAAAAAAATTATAAAAGTCATGATCTCAGAAACGGATGTTAAACAACGTATTGATGAGATGGCAAAAGAAATTGTTAAACATTATAAATCATTGGAAGATGAGTTAGTATTAGTTTGTCTTTTGAAAGGCTCTTTTATTTTTATGGCTGATTTATGTCGTAATATTGATATTCCACATGAAGTCGATTTCATGATGGTATCAAGTTATGGCAATAGGATGACTTCAAGTCGCGATGTAAGAATTATTAAGGATCTAGATGAAGATATTTTCGGCAAGCATGTTCTGATTGTTGAAGATATTATTGATTCTGGTAATACACTTAAAAAAGTCGATGAAATTTTAAAATTGCGTAGTCCTAAATCTGTCACTATTTGTACGTTATTAGACAAACCGTCCAGACGCGAAGTGGAGGTTCCTGTTAAATGGATTGGTTATGCTATTCAAGATAAATTTGTTGTTGGTTATGGTATCGACTATGCACAGCAATATCGCCATTTACCTTATATCGGGCATGTTATTTTACTAGATGATTAAGCAGTAGTCTTATTTTTTTTGATGTAGTTATTTTTCCCATTTAATTTAGCAATGATTTGTTGAAAGTGATTTGAAGCTGTTTACTGTTTATTAGCAATAACATTAAGATCATTAAATCAACTTTGGTAAATACTTGACTATGAATAATAGCATTTTGGCTGTGTAGCTAGGCAGATTATATTAAGTTAAATAACTAAGATTATAAACTTGCTTAATAACATTGAATTCACATAAACAATTTGCCAGTGCTTGTGCAGCTAAATTAGTTCAGCTAAAATTAATCTATGTTTTATGACAATATCACTTACATATGTAAGTAGCATATTATTAATTAAAAGCATGTTAAGTATATTAACAAATAATGGCTTCAAATATCACCATCACCATAAGTATAGTGACCGCAAATGATAATGTATTCAACTTTTAGTACATTAATTGGACGACACAGATAGGTAATTTAAATCAGTATATATAACTAAATTAGCGATATTATGATGGATAAATAGAATCGCTTTTTGTTGCTTTAATTAATTTTTTCAGAACATGGCTGTTAAAAAAGTCTATCAACAAAAACTGTAGATTTTGAAATTTTGCTAATTCTTTAAAAATGAGTTATTAGGAAATATAGTGTATGCCTGGTTAGGCTATGTTCCATTATGATGCTTAGTAAATCTCTTATTCATGCTTAAATTGAACCTTGTTTATAACAAGATTGTTAACAGGCTGAAATCCTCTTGTCAGCTTTTATCTTTTCTAAGTAGAGTTGCAGAGCAACAGCTTCAAATAGTATTGAAAGCGTTATTTTTTTTGAACTATAGTTTTTCGTGCCTAAGCTTCGTAGTTTTCGTATCGCAAAAACCGATACAAATTAAATTCATCGTTCTTATTGATGCCAAATGCTCTGACGAGCAGTTGTAGAATGCCAGCAGCAGTTTTTCTGGATCTTTCTTCAGTTTCTTCATTGATATCAAATGACACTTTTCTGAAAATCTTGCCAACAAAACATCGCTTGTATTATTAGCTGCGTCACGGCTCTTTGCTGGGTAGACATTCCAAGATTTAGCATTAATCTTTATTTGCATGCATTTGCGAAGTGAAGCTAGCACATCAGCTGTTTTGTGTACTAAATATCGTTGGTGATGCATATCTGCATGTCTTGGAATCTTCTTTGCTATTGCATTCAAAAATTAAGGCGCTATAGCCAGCCGTAGCAAGCCTAGGAGATGCGGTTAAGGTAGGATTGCTCTCAGTGAATTGAGAAGTTCTGGCAAATTTGTTTCTGACTTTTGATAGCATCTTTAAGTGCAATAAACTTCTTACGTCTATGTTTAGTAACATTGATAATGACCAGCAGGCAAATGTAATTATTTTACCTGATAGGAATGTATATGCTATCTGCTAAGAAATAAATGTAGTGCGTATCACTTAAATCACACAGGTAGCATTATCTATTCTCTTAAAGCTATTATTGTGTTTCACTTTGCTGATGTAATGTGGTACTGGCAGAAATAAGCCATGTGCTTTTTCACTGAAAAAAGCACGCATATAGATTCGCAAAAATCACCAGTGAGAAATATTCTGCCTCCTGGCGTATATAGTCATTATTATCCACTATTATATGCTTTTTATACGCTTCAGATAATGCGCTATCAACGAGTTATTAAAACATATTATCGTTATTGTTGTGTTCCTAATCGTATGCACTTTAATTTTAATATTACAAATACTAGTCTGTATGCTTTTTTCGCCGTGGAAAATAATTGTTATGGACTATGGTATGAATGAGGCCAGTAGATAAGGTAGCATTCATCATGTTGTCAGCATCATTGTTAGTTCTAGCTCCATCTTCAACAGTCTAAGGTGCCTATGAGCTGCTTGACAGCATTATGGATAAGTTAATTAGAATGGATTAGATGTAATATCTGGTTTTGCGGATACATCTAGAGTAGACTTTTTCATGTTATGCATATCTATATTTATTAATGAAATAATTTAAGAAATTAATCAGCATGATACTCTTATATCTCCAAAACTTTATATATTATATATGAGTACAGCTTAAAAAAGATGGATTTTCTTTTGTTAAAGATTTTAAGAACTGTAGTTTGTTTTTCAAAAAGTTGTTTGATTTTTTTGCATCATAATTTGCGTGGATTAATTTTATGTTTAACTGCGATAATAAAATTATATATAAATATTAATTTAATTTTTAATATTTACAAGTTGTTAGCTATAGTTTATTAAAAAAAAGATTACTAATGGTGTGATTTATTATCATATTTAGAATAAAAAATAGATAGATAAGAAAGGTTTTTATGACTTATGCTTTAGAGCTTCTCAAACTTAGAAAAACCTATCCTGGTGGTGTGAAAGCATTAACAGGTATTGATTTACAGGTTGAGGTAGGTGATTTTTATGCCTTATTAGGGCCTAATGGTGCAGGTAAATCAACGACAATTGGTATTATTAGTTCATTGGTCAATAAAACGAGCGGTAAAGTGAAAGTATTTGCTTATGATCTTGATAAAGACGTGTTAAATATTAAGCGTCAATTGGGATTGGTGCCCCAGGAATTTAATTTCAATCCGTTTGAAACGGTATTACAGATAGTGCTAAATCAAGCAGGTTATTACGGGGTTCCACGTTCATTAGCTTTGTCTAGAGCAGAAATTTATCTTTCTCAATTAGCTTTGTGGAATAAACGTAATGAGCCTGCACGAGATCTCTCCGGTGGCATGAAACGGCGTTTAATGATTGCTAGAGCATTAATGCATAAACCAAAGTTATTAATTTTAGATGAACCAACCGCAGGGGTTGATATTGAACTGCGCCGTTCGATGTGGAGTTTTTTAAAGACTTTAAACGCGCAAGGCACCACAATTATTTTAACTACTCATTATTTGGAAGAAGCGGAAATATTATGCCGTAATATTGGGATTATTAAATATGGAGAATTAATTGAGAATACCAGTATGAAAAAGCTACTCAATCAGTTGGAGTCAGAGACGTTTATTTTTGATTTGGTGCCAAAAAGCTCTATCCCTAAATTAGATGGTTATAAATTCAGGTTGGTGGATATTTCAACGCTAGAAGTTAATGTACTTCGAGATCAAGGCCTGAATGGTTTATTTAGCCAATTTTCTGAGCAAGGGATACAGATAACCAGTATGCGTAATAAGGTAAATCGTTTGGAGGAATTATTTGTTGATTTAATGAATAAACAGGATCCAGCTTTGATAAAGCAAGGGAAAATAGATGATTAAGTTATACTGGGTGGCAATGAAAACCATCTGGATCAAAGAAATAACACGTTTTACGCGTATTTGGATACAAACTTTATTACCCTCAGTTGTTACCATGTCACTCTATTTTATTATATTTGGTAGTTTAATTGGTTCGAGAATTGGCAATATGGATGGTATAAATTACATGCAGTTTATTGTTCCAGGCTTGATTATGATGTCTGTGATTACTAACGCTTATACTAATGTTTGTTCCTCCTTTTTTGCCGCAAAATTCCAAAAAAGCATTGAGGAATTACTGGTTGCGCCAGTTCCTACTCATATTGTAATAATTGGTTTTATTGGTGGTGGGGTTGCTAGGGGGGTATTAGTTGGTCTTTTGGTCACAATGGTTTCGTTATTTTTTGTCTCATTAGATATTTATTCATGGTGTGTGGTAATTATTACCATATTAATGACAGTTATTTTATTCTCATTAGCTGGATTAGTGAACGCAATATTTGCAAAAACATTCGATAATATTAGTATTGTTCCTACTTTTATCTTGACACCATTAACGTATTTAGGTGGTGTTTTTTATTCGTTATCGATTTTGCCGGAGTTTTGGGAAAATCTATCTAAGCTTAATCCAATTGTCTACATGATCAGCGGGTTACGCTATGGATTTCTTGGTGTTAGCGATATTGAATTACCTATTACCTTATTAGTATTGGTGATTTTTATTGTTATATTATATGCAATAACTTGGCACTTAATTGAAAAAGGACGAGGATTAAGGACTTAATTATTAACGGTTCCAGTTCGATAAATATACAAAGAATTGTGCTATTGTTTAGGCTTCTTACTGCAATATCTTTATATTGCTATCATGGATTTTTGATTTTTTAATAATATTGTTAGTTTTTGCAAAATAGTTAAGAGGTTATGATGGCCTCTGGCTTCTCGTGCAGAAGCTTGGCATCCAATGATTGAATTATTGTCATTGCCATAAAGTAAGGCCATTTTTAGCAACCAGCAACAATCTATCACTTAGCAATTCACCATCTGGAAAGATTAGCTTAGGAGCAATTTCTGCTAAAGGATAAAGCATAAATTCTCGTTCTTTAATGCCATAATGTGGGATAGTTAAACTCGTTGTTTGAATAATTTGTTGGGCGTATAAGATAATATCTAAATCTAGCGTTCTTGGCCCCCAACGATCGGTTTTACGTATTCTACCATGCATTAATTCAATCGATTGTGTATGTTCAAGTATGGTTTCTGGGAATAACTCCGTATCTAAGGCGATAACAGCATTAAGATAGTTCGGCTGATCTTGTAGTCCCATCGGTTTAGTTTTATAGAAAGAAGAAACAGCAACTGTTTTAGTATTCGGTAATTGCTGTAATTCTTTAATAGCAAGTTGTACTTGTTGTAATGGATCATTTAGATTGCTGGCAATGGCGATATAAATACGTTTCATCTTTAATTTACTCTGTTATTTTTATTTGCTTATGCTTGGTATGATTTCGTCGCCGTGTCCAGCTAGGATGATGAATCACTATATTGGTTAGCTCAGAGATCATTTCATGCTGTAGACTATTATTAGCTTGTTGGAATTCAGACCACCAGTGAGGCACTCCTTCTAATTCAGGTTTTGGTTCCACGTTGGCACGTAGCTTTAAGAGATCAAATGCAGCGCGAAACTTTGTATGTTCAACTAGCTTCTCTGCTTTTTTATCTTGGCGTTGAGGTAGTCGCAATTGTAGTTGCCAGATATCACGCATTATTGAAGTAAGCCGTTTAGGAATAGCAATAGAATGGCATTGTTCATCAAGAATATTATTCATTGTGATAGCAAAGGCTTCACAATATGGCAAGCTATTTTCATTAGAAAGTTTTTCTGTAGCTTCTACCAATGGATACCATAACATTGTGGCAAATAAGAATGCAGGATTAACGTGTTTATTATTTTTTATTAGAAGATCAGTATCTTGCAGCACTTGATTAATGATGAGTTCCATAGGCGAATTATCATTGGCTGTGAAATTTCGTTCAACTAACGGAAACAATGATTGAAATAGCTTATAACGTCTTAATTGTTGATAAGTTTGATAACCTTGACCAGTCTGAAGTAATTTTAGCGATTCTTCAAATAGACGTGCTGATGGAATCTCTTTCAATAAAAATGCCAGTTGTGGAATAGGATTAGCAGTTTCAGCATCAATTTTCATATTTAATTTGCTAGCAAATCGAATGGCGCGTAGCATCCTAACTGGATCTTCTCGGTAACGGATTTTTGGATCACCAATTAAGCGAATGATGCCATTTTTTAGATCTTTAAATCCACCAACATAATCCCGTAGTGTAAAATCATTAATTCTGTAATATAGGCTATTAATCGTAAAATCTCGTCGAATTGCATCATCTTCAATTTTACCAAAAATATTATCTCTAACTAAGATACCACTTTCTGGTTGCTTAGCTATATCCTTATTATTAATATTAGTTTGTTTTTGAGAACCACGAAAAGTAGCAACTTCGATGATTTCATAACCAAACATGATATGCGCTAAACGAAAGCGGCGTCCGATTAAACGACAATTGCGAAATAATTTGCGAATTTGTTCAGGTGTTGCATTGGTAGTAACATCGAAATCTTTAGGTTTTTTACCTAATAGTAAATCTCTAACGCTACCGCCTACAAGATAGGCTTCATAGCCAGCATTATTTAGACGATAAAGTACTTTCAGTGCATTATCACTGATGTTTCTTCGCGAAATAGGATGTTTATCTCGTGGGATTATGGATATTGAAGTATTCATAGCAGAGGAGGCTAGTGTAAGTTTATCTGCTAGTTTAGTGCTTTTAATAGTTTTTGTACTCCGATATCTTTTTGTTAGTAAAGTTTTTACTTTAGTTTTTGATCTATCATCAATTGTAAAATTATCATGAGATTTTTGTTTGCTTCGATTATTTTTTTCTTTTCGTATTAATAAACTACGATAGAAATTAACTGCCAATGTAAAAATAATACACCCCCATATCATCTGGTATGATTTTAGTTAAAAATTAATACTAATAATTAATCATATATTATAGAATATTTTTTGAGAATGCCTAAGTAGTATAAAAATTGCTAATTAATCATAATTGATAATAATTTTCTCTAAACTGTTTGGATCCTATTTATCTGTCAATTTTCTGGATCTTGTTGCTTGAGTAATTGTTCACTACTAAGATTTTATCAATTAATAATACTTGTTTGTGATAAAAAATTTAGTTTATTAAATATAATAGCCATTAGATAGTTCATCGGCAGCTGGAGGTGTTATGTGATTTTATTTAAAAATTTTTTTATGAGGCAATTTAATGTTAAAGATAAATGAAGATAATTTGGTATTAAAAAATCGGATAAAAATAGAGAAAAATTTGTATAACAACAGCAGTAGAACGTAATGAGATTAGCACAACGAATAACTTTGATAATACCTTTTTTATGATAATCAATAATTATAATAAGAGATTATAAGCAAATAAATTGTCTATTCAAACAATAATAAAATCTTCTTTTGCCAAAGAAGAAAACGCTATTATATCTCATCACTTTGATAGTTAGAAAATTAAATCGCCATTTACTTGAAGGAAAAAAACTTATTTTTTTAAAAAATAAGTTTATAGGTCTGTTGTAAGTTAAAACTTTATAGGATAGTAGGTTTTTAACCTAATACTCTAATTTAATAGATATTAACAACTATATGTTTTGCTTAGTAAAAACCATAGTTTTTCTGCATTTTATATTATCTGATTGATAATCATTCAATTACCTGGTTACACCAAGAGCAGAGGTAAGGTAAACAGTAGCCTGTTAGCATATAAAATATATTCTTGCTGATATATGCACAGAGGAAGTCTTTTATTATTACGTTGGCCTGTGTTTCCTCGTATTTTTTTACTTGTTTTCGTCTTTAGAACTTTATATATAGTATGTAATACTGTGTTCTTTAATTTACGATTCGATAAGGAAATATATTAACGAAGCATTTTAAAATGCCTAGCCAAAACATGCGGATATAGCTCTTGACCATTTTTTCTTGGCTTTTTTGTATGCTGCTTGTGTTTGTTGAGTGCTGTTGTAGTCATAGTAATGACGTACACAACTAACTCCACACTCGGTAATGCTGTGGTTTTTGTTTGGATATAGTTTGACAAGCTTAAGGTAAAACTGATGAGCTATTTCACGCTATGCCAGCCACTTTCGTCTTTTTAGCGAACCGCACTTTCCAGAATATCCATACTGCATCTTCAAATAACACAACAACTCCTTCTTCTTGCTGACATGCTATATATCAGAAAGATATTAAAATTTATCAGGATATAGCTATGACTCATCAACCGAATAATAGCAGCTTGCCAGATTTCTTTGACTGTTTTTTTGAAAAACAGCTCACCATCACCATACAAATCTTTAATATCTAGATAGCCATAGGTAACGCAGACATGAAGATGAGGATGTTGATTGAGTTATAGAGCATAACTTTGCAAGATAGAAAAAATAACAATTTCGATATAATGTTTTTCATGCTAATTACAGCATAGCCTGTGGTAGGCGGCATAAAACAGGGCATTGAGTTGCCGGCAGTTATTATTGAAAAAAAGATCAAAGCATATTTTGTGATGGTTGAAAGTAATGTGTTGTCAATTGTAATCGAGCAAAATATGAAGACACTATGCTAACCAGTGCTCTGTAGCTTTGAAACTGCATGAAGTTCATGCTTTTGAATTTGCAAGCTTTAGCAGAAAAAACTGTGCTTGGAACATTAAGAAGAGGCAGAATAGTAGCGCTGGAAATAACACAATCTAACTTAAATACACAAGTGCTGCCAAGCAAGCACAAGCATCATGTACTTTACAGATAGACGCATTCAGGAATTAATACATTAATCTTGTTTTTAAGAAATTTATTTTAAATCGCATCAATGCTAAACTAAAAAGGAGGCTTAGTAAAGCAAGAGATATTATTTTGAACTAAATTACCATATGGATCTATTTCGCTACTGAAGTAAAAATGATCATCATGGTTACATTAATCATGTCTGTAAGATAAGTTATCTGTGTGTTTATACACTATTGAGTATAAAGAAACTTGGATAATCCACAGTTACGTATATGTGATTGAATTCATTAGTAAGAATATTTTCAGTTATTCTACTTGTCCGCTTCAGTATAGTTTGTGTCCAGACTAATCAATTCAGCCCAGTTTTTTGATATGTGTTCCTAAAAAGGACATATAATCTATATTTGTAGATTTATAAATACTATGGAAAATAAAAATTGATGTCTAGAGTATCGTGCGCATTGTTGTATGGCCTTCTTTTTAAATGTTATGAAAAATTCATTGGGCTATACACAATAATTACTTTCATGTATAAATGATATCCTAAAGTATTTTGAATAAATAAACAGTATAATATGAGAAGTTATGATTACACGGATTTTCCGGTTTTGCGTTTTTAGGTAGACTAACCCCAAGCTATTTAGATTAATTTTTAAATAAAAATTATGGGCCTATGTTGGCAAAGGTTGTTGCTTTGCTCGCAAAGTAATTTATAGCTACATCTGCATTTTAATTGTTGTGGGTTTAAACAATCTTATCATAGGCAAGATAATTTAGTAAATAAAATCAGCATACAGCAGAAATCTATTCAACAATCATTTTAATCGGCTTACTGATATAACTGTTAATATTTTGAATATGAAATTTTTCACTAATAACTCTTTGATTATAAAACCTTATTAAGCCATGGATGACTAATTTTATCTTTACTGGCAATGGTTTTATGATATTTAGCTCCTTCTGAGCAGAAGGAGCAACTCTTTATAGATGATTTGCTTAATAAAATGAAGGAGAATTCTTCATTAAATCTTTAAGAATTTTATCTTTTAGATGAGGCCATCTCAATCTTGGTCGATTGACGACTACTACGATTCATTCTTTCTTTGTATCTCTTCCTATCCTGTGTTTTCTAGCTTTCTTATGAGAAATAGAATTATGCTTATTTTTGGTGTATAGTTTTTAGAGATGCTTGCGTATCATTCTGCTAATTCATTTCATGAATAACTTTAACAACATAGAGATGATATGCCATGAAAAATCTACACTATTATAGGCATTCTCAAAACTAGATATTACTAGTGATGCCTTGCGTGAACTCATACGTAAATGGTGCCAGGCAGATGATACCAAGTCTGCTATTGAGGCTTAGTTTAAAGCCATGCTGAGATAATATGCTAATGCCGCATTATCAATGGCGGTGGTATTCGTGTTGTTTTATCTGTAATGGTTATTTGCTACATCGAGCTATGCATGTTTGATATGTGATGTTGAGATTAAACTGCCTAAAGATTAGGTGGAGTAGCTACTTGCGACAGAATATGCTTTAAATAGCTCATTTCTTTATCACTTTATAAAAAACGTGTAAAAAAATTAAAGAGTTGCTACTATATCTGTAATCTGCGATAGATGGATCTATACTAGTGCTTTTTACAAAGCTTTTTTGTTGGAATCCAACACACATACTCCGATGAAAAGCGAATTGTATCTCTTTACTTAACTATCAGAAGGCTGAAATATCAATTGCTTGAAAGATCACATGGAGTAGTGCTTGAGTAATTTAATAGATACTGAGCTACATTTAATTCTTGGATGATGGCATAGAGACAGTTCTGTCAGGCAAGCGAATCATTGCCTTTGCACCTGCTACTGATTATCGGTGTCACTGAGCATTGATGTAAATAGTTAATTGCGCTAAAACATGCTTATCGAGAGTTAAAAGCGACGAATTGAGATGAATTTGTTAATGGCTTACGGCGCGTAGCTTTAACATACTTTCTTGGCTGGCTACTAGAAACAGTATCTTTGATTTTTAAAATGTAATGGCAAAAATATTTTATTCCAGAATACACACATAACTAACGATGTTGGATACACAAAACAGGTAAGGTGCTTATTTTACTTTCCAAAAGCATGCAACTGAAAGTTAAGGCTGGTACTCTAAGCTCTAGCTAGCATAGAACTGTGATGCTACTAATAAAGTAAAGCCATTGATATTTTGTTATCAAGGTTTTTGTCTGAATATCCTGAAACGATGAATAAGATTGAGAAAGATTGAGAAGAATTGCTGATGTTCTACAAGTTTTTGTTAGAGCAGCACTTTGCGTCAATAAGAAGCATTAATTTAATTAAATTGATTTTTGTGACAGCAAGACTATTAAGCTGATGCGAAAAGAACTGTAGTTCAAGAAAAGCACCACTTTTAATGCTATTTAAACTGCTCTCAAGTCTGCTCAGAAGAGCTGTAATCAGTTAAGGAGATTTAACATGCTGATCTTGGCACTAAACAATTTTCAATTTAAGCTAAACAATTTTTAATTTAAGTATGAAGAACAAGATTCACGAAGCATCAGAGTAGAGCATAGCCTTCATTTTTATTCGACATAAGCTAGATTTGCTAACAACTCTGAGATCACTCTTCATCTATATATTTATTTGTAGAATCAGAAATTTACCTCAATCAATATTGCAATATTGAGGCAGTAAAATACCATTGGAGTCTATAAAAGGCTGATTTAAAGTTAAACATGAATTTTTAAATAAAAACATATTATCATCTTTGATGTCTTAGACAGTCCTAAATTGCTAATGGCTTAATAGCAAATAGATGCTTATTATCTAAGATAATAGATAATTTCCATGAAACAAAAATATCCTAAAATGTTTAGATTATTATTAATTAGCATAAAAAAATAACGCTTCTATCACTAAATTCGTTGTTAACAACCAATTTTCAATTAAAAGTTATGATTAGGTAAATATTATTTCACACGAGAAATATATTCACCAGAACGTGTATCAACTTTAATTATTTCTCCAATTTGAATAAATAGTGGAACTTTTACTACAGCTCCTGTAGTTAATGTTGCTGGTTTTCCACAGACACCTGCTGTGTCCCCTTTTAAACCCGGATCAGTATAAACCACTGCTAGTTTAACAAAATTCGGTGGCGTGATAGCAATAGGTTGTCCATTCCATAATGTAACAACGCAATCAGCTTGATCGATTAACCATTTTGCATTATTATTAAGCACTTTTTCATCAGCAGCTAGTTGCTCAAAAGTTTCATTATTCATAAAATGCCAAAACTTACCATCATTGTATAGATAGGTCAAGTTCAGATCCATAATATCAGCACTTTCGACAGAATCAGTTGACTTAAATGTTTTTTCTAAAAACTTATTAGAAATTAATTTACGAATCCTTACGCGAGCAAACGCTTGTCCTTTGCCTGGCTTGACAAATTCGCTTTCTGCAATTATACAAGGTTCTCCATCTAATATGATTTTAAGACCTGAGCGAAATTCATTGGTGCTATATGTAGCCATATAAGTCCTCTAAATTTTTAGGTAAAAATGGTATAGCCAAAATGTTTAATATTGTAACTCAAAAAAGCCATACCAGAGAACTCTGGCTACAACAACTAGCAGAATCTGTTACTATTCCTGATGAATTGCTACGATTATTAGCACTAGAAAATAACCAGGAATTGCGTGCTGGAACTGCTGCTCGTGCTTTATTTCCCATGCGAGTACCACATCCCTTCATTGCAAAAATGCGTATAGGTGATGCCAATGACCCACTTTTACGACAAGTTATTACCGTACAATCTGAATTTAATCTTATACCAACATTTTCAACTGACCCACTAAATGAACAAAATAATCCAATTCCTGGTCTATTGCATAAATATCAGGATCGCGTGCTACTATTAGTAAAAGGTAGTTGTGCAGTGAATTGCCGCTACTGCTTCCGGCGTTACTTTCCGTATGAAAAAAATAAAGGTAACAAACAAAACTTGAAAGCTGTATTGAATTATATTCAACGGCATACTGAGGTTAATGAAGTTATCTTTTCAGGCGGTGATCCTTTGATGATAAAAGACCATGAGTTAGATTGGTTGATGTTACATCTAGAAGCCATTCCTCATATCAAACGGCTTAGAATTCATAGCCGATTACCAGTGGTTATTCCTGCTCGTATTACAACAACACTTTGCCATCGGTTTAATATTTCTCGACTACAGGTTATTATGGTAACTCATATCAACCATCCAAACGAAATTGATAGCGAGTTTAGTAGCGCAATGGAACAGCTAAAACAAGTAAGTGTTACATTATTAAACCAAAGTGTACTTTTGCGCGGTGTTAATGATAATCCTAACTGTTTAGCTAAATTAAGTAATAAATTGTTTGAAAATGGAATACTACCTTATTATTTACATTTATTAGATAAAGTTAATGGTGCTGCCCATTTTATGGTAACGGATGAAGAGGCTCGAATTATAATAAAAGAACTTATTACTCGTATCTCAGGCTATCTGGTACCTAAATTAACTAGAGAAATAGGTGGAAAGCTGAGTAAAATACCGATTGATTTACGATTATAATCAATATTTATCTAAATGATAAAAGTTATAAAAACACTATATTATTCATGATATAGCTCTGATTATATATTATGGAGAGTTATAATCCATGTCCAATCAATTTTTTTACTGTCAGCAGAAATAAAGAGCTTGAGAGAGCTGAATGTTTCAGTATAGAGAGCTATTGCTGAATAAATAATATTCCTCTTGTTTATGAGAAGATTTATTACATAAAGCATTTGCTGCAAGCTCTAGCAAACCAAAGTGAACTAGACTCATTATTTTACTCCATTTAGTTAATTACTTCTGGCACTGATAATTTGTTCTAAATGCTAACATTCATTTTCAGTCTATAAATTCAGTCTATAAATTAATAAAACAAACTTTTCATCTGTGAAAAGTAATTTTGTTTGTTATTGAACAAGCTCCATCTAAGATAAATATCTTTCTACTAAGAATTATTTTAATTAGCATGTTGTTCATTATTTATTTTGGATCTGCTTTAATATTAAAGCTTACATATCAATTACCGATTTTTTTTAGCAAAAAAAGCTTGTTATCGATAATAAGACAATATCTACAGTCAAATACTTTATCAATCAATGTTTTTATACCAGTGTATTAACAACATTTTAATCCTCTATTCTAGTAAATATACTAGGTTAATCATAATATAGAATATTAAATTTTCTTATATGAAAAGATAGACTTAAAATCAATAATCAACTAATAGCAAACCCCTAAATAAAATTAGATATCAAACAGATCAAAATTTAACGATAAAAACCCTAAGTTGAACTCAGGGTTTTTTATCGTTAAAATGAGAATGATATTAAGGATTTTAATAATATCTTACATCATACCATTCATACCAGCACCACCACCTACACCACCACCTAGATCTCCTTTATCTTCTTTTGGTAAATCAGTTACCATAGCTTCAGTTGTGATCATAAGACCGGCGATTGAGGCAGCAAATTGTAAAGCGGAACGAGTAACCTTTGTTGGATCTAGAATACCCATTTCAAGCATGTCGCCATACTCTTCAGTTAGAGCATTATAACCGTAGTTGCCGCCTTTACCTTGCTTAACATTGTTAACAACTACAGGAGATTCTTCACCTGCATTTTCAACAATTTGTCGCATTGGTGATTCCATCGCGCGTAGAGCGATGCGAATGCCAACAGTTTGATCTTCATTATCACCTTTCAGCTTATCTAATGCAGATGCAACACGAACCAGGGCAATACCACCGCCAGCAACAATACCTTCTTCTACGGCTGCACGAGTTGCATGCAACGCATCATCAACACGAGCACGTTTCTCTTTCATTTCAACTTCAGTCGCAGCACCAACTTTAATCACTGCAACACCGCCTGATAACTTAGCAATACGCTCTTGTAATTTTTCGCGATCATAATCTGAGGTTGCTTCATCACGTTGTTGCTTAATTTGTTCGATACGTCCTTTAATCATTTCTTTTGTACCGATACCATTAATTATGGTGGTGATATCTTTGTTAATGACTATGCGCTTCGCTTGACCTAAATTTTCTATCGTGGATTTCTCTAACTCTAAACCAATCTCTTCAGAGATAACAGTACCCTTAGTTAGAATAGCAATATCCTGTAACATTGCTTTACGGCGGTCACCAAAGCCAGGCGCTTTTACCGCAGCAACTTTTACGATACCACGTAGATTATTGACTACCAATGTTGCTAGTGCTTCACCTTCAACATCTTCAGCAATAATCAACAGTGGTTTACCTGCTTTAGCTACACTTTCTAATAAAGGTAACAATTCACGAATATTAGAAATTTTCTTATCTACTAACAGGATATATGGGTTTTCTAATTCAGCAGAACCAGTATCAGGTTTATTGATAAAGTAAGGAGATAAATAACCGCGATCAAATTGCATGCCTTCAACAACATCTAGGTCATCTTCTAAACCAGAACCTTCTTCAACGGTAATAACGCCTTCTTTACCGACTTTTTTCATCGCTTTAGCAATTAATTCACCAACTGTTTTATCTGAGTTGGCAGAAATTGTACCGACTTGTTCAATCTTTTCATTATCAGCACAAGCTTCGGATAATTTCTCAAGTTCCTTAACTGCTGAAGAAACTGCTTTATCAATACCTCGTTTTAAATCCATTGGGTTCATGCCAGCAGCAACTGCTTTTAAACCTTCACTAACAATTGATTGAGCGAGTACTGTTGCTGTTGTTGTTCCATCACCTGCTGCATCATTCGCCTTAGATGCAACTTCTTTTAGCATTTGAGCACCCATATTTTCGAATTTATCTTCTAATTCAATTTCACGCGCAACAGACACCCCATCTTTAGTAATTGATGGTGAGCCAAAAGATTTATCTAGAATTACATTCCGGCCTTTCGGGCCTAAAGTAACTTTAACTGCATCAGCAAGAATGTTCACTCCACGGAGCATTTTAGCACGTGCATCACTACCAAATTTTACTTCTTTAGCTGCCATTATTTTTTCCTTTAAATTCTTTTATTGACGAAGATATGTAAGCGAAAAATTATTTTTCAATAATTGCTAAAATATCGCTTTCTGACATAATCAATACTTCTTCGTTATCAATCTTTTCTGTTTTCACACTATAGCCGTCGTTAAAAATAACAATATCGTTAACTTTTACATCTAATGGTTTATTTTCACCGTTTTCTAAGATTCGACCGTTACCAACAGCTAGCACTTTACCTCGTGTTGATTTACCAGCAGCAGAACCAGTCAAAACAATTCCGCCACTAGATTTAGCTTCAACTTCTTCGCGCTTGATGATAACTCGATCATGCAATGGACGAATTTTCATTAATAGATCTCCTATAAATAAAATCCATATAAGGTAAACAATCAATGATACTAGTAAATTTTATTAAACCAGTACCCTGTTTGAGGACATGGGGGCAATAAAAATCAGTTCAAGGGGGTAACTCCAAAATTTTTTCTTTCTAGTTAAAAAATAAAATCGTTACTATCTTTTTATTATCATGATCTTTTTTTATAAAAATTTGTCTTCATTTTTTATGCATCTTTGATGCCGCAAAATATTTTTTGTCAAATTCAAATTAGTCTTCATCGGTATACTATTTTGAATAACTTCAAGAATTATCGTTAACTGTCGTAAAGTATGGCAGCCTCTTCTCTCCACAATATAAAACAAAAATGAATATGTGGCATAAGCTTCATGACTATTAGTTTTTGGATCTTAGAAAATGGCAATAACAAAGCTAAAAAATCAGCAAAAAACTGGCAAGATTAATAAAATAGCAGTAATCATTAAATGTATGTTTTTAATTATTTTCTCAGTTTGGTTTTTGGTTTTTGCTAATGTTTGACGTATTAATAATAGTTTATTAATCTCTTGATTTTTTGGCAAAAAAATTCCAATGCATTAAGTTAAAACTTCTAATATTAAAGTGGTTAATACACATTTCTTATCAGAAACCATAACAAAAATAACTGCTTTGATATAAATTAACAGACATAAAAATATTAATGGACCAAGGCATACAATTCTACTATATATTACTAATAGCGCGCTAGGTTCTTAATTTAGAAAGATAAATTATCTTAAAAATGAATATTATAATAATTGCTTTATAAGCTGTATAATGCTTATATTATCTATGTTTATCACATATTTATCAATGATAAAAAATTAATATTTTTTATGAATTATGTGAATGTAATCATACATATCACATTTAATTTACTAATATAAATATTATTGAATATTTTTAGTTGTACCACTCTATTTTTAGATAGATATCACTGTTATATATAAAATATTAGTTATTAATTTTAATTATAAGGTTAAAATAACCTATTTTTAATTGTATGTCATTGTCATTACTGTTCAATTAGTAAATTGTTATTTAATTTTAAGATTTAAGAAAGTGTTTGTATATCTAAAAGTATCCGTTATAGAAGAAGATTTATTAGATAAAAGAGATGTGCCTGCTGAAGTCTACTATGGTATGCATGGATTGCGTGCAATCGAGAATTTCTATATTAGCGACAGATATATTAATCATATACCTGAATTTATTAGTGGAATTGTAATGGTAAAAAAACAGCAATCAATAATGGCAAATAAAGAATTAAAAACTATTTATCAAAAACAACCAGATGCAATTATTAATTTCTGTGATAAAATTTTAAATAACGGCAAGTGCATGGATCAATTTCCAGTTGATATCTTTCAAGGTGGAGCCGGTACATCTTTAAAATATGAATACTAACGAAGTCCTGGCTAACATTGGACTTGAATTAATGTGGCATAAAAAAGGTGAATACCAATATTTAGATCCAAATTCCCATTTGTATATGTGTAAACAGTGATCCAGGACAGATCGAGATACAATGAGGTTTAAGAATTTGCGTACGACAGACTCTGTTAGCAAATCGTTGAGAATGGAGAAAATATTTTTACAGAAAAATTACTACTGCTTTCTGAGTGGTCGATATCATCGTCGGTAAACGATTTGAAATATGCTGGTGATTATCATGCTAGATTGATAAATCTTGTTGCTTTTCTCGCAGAGAAATTTTTAGCAATATCTGTATTTCAATTGTTATGGTTTTAAATAATCTTTTTAAGGACAGATAATTCGGTAAATGAAACGACTTTACATAATGGAATCTACTCAGCCATCCTTTTTTATTGCCTGATATAACTGTTCACGTTTTAAATGTGGAATTGGACTTACCAATAACTCTTTGATTATCTACCTTATTATTAGAAACGGCGAGTAATTTCATGCTAGTTAGCAACGGTTTCATACTATTTACATTAATCAAAGAAAATGTTGGATTCCTTAGTTGATGATCGGCTAAGGAAGACGTCTAACAGCAGACTCTGCATTAAATTTTTCAAGAATATCATAGCTCACAAGACTCTCTTGAATCTTTGGGGATTAAAAGCTCAAATTCGTTCTTTCTTTTTATCTCCTGCTATTCTGCGTTTTCTGGCTTTCTTAATGTCTTGGATATAACACTTTCATTTAAGGGATTCATGGAAGATGTTTCGTCGATTTCAACAATACTATTTGCTTGTATTTATGTTTGTTGTCGCAGTTGATGCAAGGAAGTAATAGTGCTATCTAAACGTTGTTTTTAAAAAGACCTCTATTATTTCGCTGACTTCTATATTAAAGTCAAGCTATTTAACATATATGGCAGATAACTAAACCATTTATCCTTGTGATGTAGTTTCACCAGATAGCTTTAAGTAAGATTATTAAATATTTTTCTATAATTATGGAATTTTTTAACGATATTGTTGTAACATTACCATAATGAATGTCTAAGCTGATGACATGTTCACTGTGATAATATTGGCAGGATAAAGTGGAATGAGTTGTTTAAATGCATCAATCGACATAATCTAACAAATTATCGCTGAACTAATTAATTAGATGTAGCTTTAATGTTAGCATGGAGTAAGGACATACTTATTTTTATTTGTATGAGTGTTTACTTTTTCATAGCAAGCTTTATATCGAAAATTCTTCATTACAGTATAATAAGATTCTTATTAACAACCTTTGCAAAGGTTGCCTGATAGTCACACCTGTATTTCATTATCGTTTGCTGATAATGTTCTACTACATTCAGTAAGCAGTAATCGTTTTCTGAAAAAACATTTTTTGACTTTCTACGATCTGCTTGAGCAATTGCATTGGAATTTCCTGAATCCAGGTTGTATCTCAATCTTGCTTTGAGATCACTGTTTATGAATGCCTTGTATGTAAGGAATTTCAGTGAAATAGAGCCAGTAAGACATGAAGATAAAGTATAAAGCGTTTAAAAGCCGCGATCATGCTTATCTGATGCAGATGTGAAATATCTTCCATAAATGCTAAACAAAACTCCAGGACATTATCTTTTGATAACCATAGATCGCGCAATACTCGATGGCTTTTTATTAAGCTTCAGAAAATAGAAAGACCATGGCAAATGTTCGACGCTTCTTGCGTGATCTTAAGCTAGCATCTCCTATGCCTATCCATGTAGTACTTACATATAATAGCAAAGAATTTACAGACAGCTTTTTGGGTTGTAGAAATATTTAGATACAGGAAAACATGAATTCCTCCGTTTCTTTACAGAGCTTGGTATAGAGCACTGATTTAGCAGCGCTGCTACATCTTTAAATGTAAAGATTTTGGTCAAGCGATTTATTTTATTATGCGCATCATAATGAGATTGGCTATAAAGCCATCATTTTAATTCTGGTTAATAGATTCAGATCATTCTGCATCGATATGTTTAGTTATATAATCAGGAATTACTCCAATTAATATTGGGTAGTAAAGCTACATTGACGTCTATGAAAGATTGTTTTAAAGTTAAAGGTGAATTATTTAAAAAAATATACCATCTTCATGGTATGGATGTGAGAATTAATTTCTTCGTAATGTGAAGAAATATCCTTAGTTTATTTAAGTATTTTTTTGTAGTCTCTAGAACAAAAACTTGTTTTGTAATTTCTATTGATTGATATAACAAATAGTGTGTACTATTTTCTTAGTCGTAATGTTAATTAACATTGAAACTTGCTTCAAGTAAATCTTCTTCTATAATTTTCTATTCCAGTTAGAGTTATTTCAATTAAAGAGTTATACTCATTTCTTTCTTGTGTATGTGGGTTTATTGAAATGCTGTCGTATCATGCGGATTAATTTCGTGAATGGTTTCAACAATAGAGAGAAGATATGCCATGAAATCGGCTACCATATATATATGAAAAACCAGATATTACTTGTTAGAGGCTTCCTTAGCATAAATTCATCTATAATGCTGTTCCAGGCAGCTGATAGGAACTGGCCGTTGAGGCTGATCTTGTGGCAATGTTGCTACAACTAACTGATGGCTTCTTTGTCGACGCACATCCATGACGTCCTCAGTAACTTTTATTTATCATATTAAACTATACAGAGATGTATAGTCGATTTTGAGATTAAAGTGCTTAAGATCGTGGATCACAGCGGTAAGGAAATATAGTTCAAGAGCTCGTTGCTCTAGTGCCTTATCTTAAGCATACAAAAAGCAGCAAAGAGTTGCTAGCATGGCATGTATTACCTGCGAGAAATTATCCACCAGTAATTTTCAAGAAGCTCTGCTGATCTTTTCAGTTAAGAAGTATATAGTATTTTGTCAGTACATCACAGCAAACTGAAACAACAACACCTTGAAGAGAATGTGCATTGTAATGACCTATATGATTTAAGCGATACACTCTACTTTTATTTATTTGCTAACGTTATAGACAGTACTGTCATGCAAGATGATCGCACTTTGGATGCTGTTATTATTATATGTCTCACTGAGCATGGTGGTAATGAGCTAATTGCAGTCGAAGGTAGTTATTGAAAGTCAGAAGCGAACTTAGCCTGAATTTCTTAATGGCTTGCGCAATCTCGTGATTTAATTGTATCTCCTGGGCTTACTTAGGAGATACTGTTCTCTTGGTTTTTGCAATACAATGGCAAAGATGTTCCCGAATACGCTGCATCAATGCTATTGTGTACACAAAACAATTAATATGCTGTATTCATTCACAAAAGATATGCAATCGAAAGTTAAAACTGATCTGCGGTTGGGGGTGGCAGAGTCCCTGACTAGAAAAAAGTTGTGATGCTTCTATAAAGCTCTTGATGTTTTGTTAGCAAGGTTTTCAGCTAGTATACTGCACAGTTGAATAATGTAAAAAAAGATCGAGAAGAACTGATTTGCATTCTAGGATTTCTTCTAATAGAAATGAGAAGAAATGATAACGATCAATTTGATTGAATTGATTTTTGCAATATGAAACTTCGAAGCCGAGGTACAAAAACTGTCTTTTAAGAAAAGACAATTTCAATGGTATTGAAGCCACTTAAATCTGCTCAGAAAAGCCGAAACTGGTTAATGTGTGGATGATTCCATATGAAAACCTTCATACACGATATTTGCTAACAACTCACTTAAATCTGCAAAAGTCTTATATTCTAGTATTGGCTCAATGAGCGTATACTAATCTGCTAAAGAAAGAAAGCTAAATCTTAAAAGTAAGAGAACGGTTAATGTCTTAAAAATAATAATTTATCTTTTAAATAAAAATAATTAAAACAGTAATAATATTAATTATTAATAAAAAAATAATTTTTATCAAAAAAATAAAATATCATAAGATAAAAACTTTTAATTCTTATATAGCTTTTTAGTCTATCTTGGCAATTTTTTGGTAAATATTCCTTATACTTTATGAAGAATTTTTCTTACAGAGGGTTCAATGAAAAAGTAAACTGTCATACAGATCGGAATAGATTTTTTCTTCACTCCTTACTTAGCATAAAAGCTCTATTTCATTAGCTTGGCCGGCAGTAATCTGTCAGATGATATTTGATTCATGTATTGAAGCCACTTATTCCAGTTTATCTTGCCAATATTCTCAGTGTGAATGTATCATCAGATGATGTAGATGATTAATTGGGATTACAGCGATATCGGTATAAAACCTACAATTGCAGTAAAAGATTTAATAATCTTATCTGGAAGTCATCTGGCGAAACTATATCACAAGGATAAATGCTTTAGTTATCTGCGATGCATCTTGTGAATAGATTGAATTTACAGAACCAAACTAAACAAATAGGTATTAATTTGAAAACAGCGTTTGCCTTACGGCTTCCTTGCTTTATCGGCGATAGCAACATAAACTTACTAAGTGGTATTCTTGCAGTCGAGAAGATATTTTTCCAAAAATACTTTAAATAGAAACCTTATATCTCACATAGAAAAGATAGAAAACACGATATAGCATGATATAAAATAAAAAAATTAATTACTGTCTTAATTACCAAAAATCGATAGGTTCATATTGGCGATGAGGCTATTAAAGAGTTTAATGCATATGGTGTATTTAGCTGTTTTCTTGAGTCGATGATCGATAAAAATCTATTCTTTTTCTAAGATGGAGCTAAATGGCAGGAAATCTTTGTTAGTTAGCATGAAATTATTTATTACTGAATAATAAGATTTGATAATCAGAGAATTATTAGTAATGAATCTCAAATTCAAAATGTGAATAGTGATATCAATCCATTAAAAAGATGGATTGAGTCTAGATTTCTATGTTGTAGGGTCGTTTTATTTATTGAATTATCTGGCTTGAAGAAAATTGATTTAAACCACAACAATTAAAATATAGACCTGGCTATAAATTACTTTGAGAACAAAATAACAATCCTTGCTAATATAGCCGTTTTTATACAGTTGGTGTTAAAACCTCAGCTAAGCTGGATATTAATTTGCTTAATTAATTTTTTGTGAGTCAAGTTATTAGCAAATTTGGTGTATGTGGCTGGCAAGTCATGTTCCAGTCTAAAATGCTTCATGGAATCTGTTCTACGTCTTTAAATTGTATGTTTTTAGTATTTGTTATGTATGGTTACATTAGGTAAAATTTGTTTATTGGTGCCGGTTTCATATTTTTTTAGAAAACTAGAGTAGCTTAAATATCATTAAAATGATTATTTTTTCGTACTATAACTTCTTTGCTGTTAGCTTAGAAGTCTTACTGCCTAGAAAGACGGTTTAATCAGATTCATTGTTTTTATTGACGCCTACTACCACTGCGCTGACTGGAAGTTATAGAATGCCAGAAGTTCTTCTGGATCTTTTTTTACATTATTCAACTGTGCAGTATACTAGCTGAAAACCTTTCCAACAAAATATCAATACCTTTATTAGCAGCATCACAACTTTTTGCTGGCTAAACTTACTTCAGTTTTATCTTTAACTTTTGGTGACATATATTTTTGGAGAGACGCCGAAATATTAGCTGTTTTGTCTACCAAACAACGTTGTCCTATCGTGTTGCGAACATCTTTGTAATATTTTATTCTAAAAATCAATCCATACTTTTTAGCAGTAAAGCTTGTAGATAAGGTTAAGTAACGTTCTCGCAGGTTATTAGAGATGTTTGCTAAAGTTATCTTCTGACTCTCAATAAGCATTGAGATCCCAATGAGCTCCTTACTTCAATGCTCAATGCCGCAGATAATGACAAGCAGGCAAAGGCAATCATATTACCTGATAGGAAATATATATGCCATAGGCCAAAAAATAAATGTAACACGTATCACTTAAATCCCATAGACAGAATTATCTGTGCTCTTCAAGCTAGCTTATTGCCATTTAAATTTTTTGATGTCATTTGCATGGAGATCATATACTTTTGCAGCATGAAGCTATCCATGCGGCAGCACCTGGATAGCTTCATGAAAATCATTGGTTGAGAATGTTTTTGCAGGTATAAAGGCATGCTACTAGCAACTCTTTGCTGTTTTTTTACTCTTCAGATAAGGCGTTACCAACGAGCTGTTGAACCATGTTCAGTTGCCTCCATGATTTCTGTTTTTAGGCACTTAATCTTAACATTTGGAATAGCAGTCTATATACTTTTTGTAGCAAATAATCATTACGAACTGACTAGCACAACATAACATCTGTTAAGAAAACGTAGTTCAGCATCTTGTGGTGCTATGGCTTTTATATCAGTTTCAACGACGATAGCTATAAGCCTTCATAGCAGTATTAGGGATTAGTTTATAAAATAGATCAGATCTAATATATGGTTTTGTGCATATCTGTATAGTAGACTTTTTATGGCATATCATATTTTTCTGTTATTAAAATTATTCACTAAATGAATCAGTAGGATATGCCAGCATTTCCTAAATTCTGTACACAAGAGATGAACATAATCTTATTGACTCTAATCTTATTGACTCTGTTAGTTGTAAATTGATTATCATGTGATTTTTAACTTTCAGTAATTTACAGTTTTCAACGCAGAAACTATCGCTTTTATAAGTTTAAGGTTGTCTAGTGATTTTTTGTTATGAGCCTAGCCATCCTACAGGTTGGTGTTTCTCTATGGTATAATAAGCTTATACGGTTAGCATAGAAATAAATTCTCTTTATAATGATATAATGGTTGCTAAAAATCAGTAATACCATTTTAGCGGTAATAAAAACAACATACCAAAACAACGAAAAATGCAAGATAATATCACTAAGATAAAATTAACGCCAGGCAACGAATTAACTGCATCCATAGGCAATCCTAACCAGAATCGTGTTAGTGTAGCGCCGATGCTTAACTGGACAGATCGCTGTTGTCGCTAGTTTCACCACTTATTGACTAAAAGAAGCCTTACTTTATACAGAAATGGTTACAACTGGCTCATTTATTTTATGATAAGCATAATTATATGGCTTATAGTGAAGAGGAGCATCCAGTTGCTTTGCAGTTATGTGGTAATGAGCCTGAAGTTTTGGCAAATTGTGTGAAAATGGCTCAAAAAAGTGGTTATGATGAGGTCAATTTAAATATTGGTTGTCCTTCAGATCGCATCCAAAATGCTCGTTTTTATGCTTGTTTGATGCGTGAATGGGCACTAAGTAGCGGATTGTATAAAAGCAATGCAGGACGCTCTACAATCCCAATAACAGCAAAAACAAGAATTTTGGTTGATGATGACGATAATTATGCTTTTTTGAGCGATTTTATTGATTAAATTGCTTTAAAGACTCAATATTGTTTATTTATTATTCATGCGCGCAAAGCTTGGTTATCCTGGTTAACTCCAAAACAGAATCGGAAAATACCGCCTTTAAACTATTCATGTGTCTATCAATTAAAAAAAGATTTTCCTTAGTTAACCATTGTGGTTAATGGAGGTATTAAAAGTATTAATGAGGCTAAACAACATTTATATCATCTTGATGGTGTTATGATAGGGCCGGAAGATTATCAAAATCTTGCATTATTAACTCAAGTTGATTTGGAATTTTTTGACAAAGGCAACCAGGTTACTGATCCTACTGTTTCAGTACAAGTAATGTATCCTTACATTGAACGAGAGTTGAAATATGGAACTTATTTAGATCAGATCACTTCTCATATGTTAGGAATATTTCAAGCTATTCCTGGTGCTTCCCAGTGGCGCCCTCACTTTACTGAAAGTGCCAATAAAAAAGGAGCCAATATAACTGTTGTTAAGGAAGCGCTTGAGTTTATCACAGGTAAATAATTGACTAACTTTGGGCAATTTATCTATACAAGACTTGGTGAGTGTTTAGTGTTTAATTAATGGAAACTGAAAATTCAATCAAATAAAGGATTTAATTAAATAGAAGCAGCTTCTATCTTATTTTTTCGCATTTTATTCCACTTGTTTAGATAAGTTTTTCTAGGCTACTTGCTTTGCATTAATTAATTATAGATCATTATTAATTAATTGTTAAAATTTAGCTAGTTATCTATTATTATTAAATTGCAATCAAAAAAATATGAAATTTTTGATTGACATAATGATAAGCAGTTTGAAATTTTTCACTTGAAAAACAGTCTTTGCCATAAACATGATTAATAAATATATTAATCTCTTCATACACTTATTCTATAGCAAATATACTACCGTTAATTAACAAAGATTTTTTTATTAAATAATTAATAATCTATATAAAACATTCATAAATAAAACAATCTAAAGTTCGGTTTGTTAATGGTTAGTTATGGAGTTATTAGAAAATATAGTATCGTATAGTAAGATATCGTTTTGGATGCCTCGTAAATTTGTTCTTCATCTTTAAAATTGGACCATGCTTACTAAAATAAGGTGATAGATAGATCAAATTATCTCCTTAGTTGGTTCCAGCTTTTCTAAGTAGAATGGAACAGTTCAAATATCATTGAAAGAATTGTTTTTCTAGAACCATAGTTGTTCTACGTACGTTGATTTCCTGGTGTTACTGTTCTCTAAAAACCTATTGAATCGGTTTTCGTCGTTATTGTTGACGTCAAAATACGCTGATAGGAAGTTCTAAAATACCAGCAATTCTTCGAGATCTTTCTTCACCATCTTAATTGCTGCAGGATACCTCTAAAGATCTTACCAACAAAACATCAATGCTTTATTAGAGACATATGGCTTCCTGCTAGACAGACATCATTCAGCTAAATCTTAACTTTAGGTTTTGTCAATTTTGGAATGGAAGCCAGCACATTACCTGTTTTGCATATCCAACAGTATTGGTGCTGCGTGTCCTGGAATATCTTTGCTATTGTTTTACAAAAACCAACTGAACTGTATATAACCTACCTATCAAGCCTAGAAGAAACGCTTAAGGTACGAGCTCTTGTGCTAGCAGGACATTTAGAAGTTCTGCTCAGTTCGCTTCTACCTTTGGATAAGTATCTTTGAGCGTAACTCTAGCTCCTTATGTGCATGCTCAATAATGCCGATAATTGCCAGTAGTAAAGTCCATCATTTTGCCTGAGAGAATTGTATATATGCTAAGAAATAAACGTAGAGCCTATCGCTAAAATCAATCAGGTAGCATTGTCTATGCTTTTTGCAAGCTATTGCCATTTCAGTTTGTTGATAATAATCAGATAAATATGTGCTTTCTTACCTAGAAGCACCATAATTGGTTAGTAAAAATTACTGATGGAAATATACATAGCAGGTGTAGCTATGTAGTAGTAATTCTTTAATGTTTTTTGCACGATTTAGATAATTTTGTGGGAACGATCTGTTGAAGCATATTCCTTTGCCGCTTCGATCTGCCTGACATTAGTCACTTGAATCTCAATATCGTCAATAGCACTCTTTATGCTTACCTATGATAAATATGCGTTATGGACGATGGCATACGGACACGCCTATCGACAAAGGCTGTGTTTTCAGCATGTTGTGTTGTACTCTAGGTTCTAGATTAACCTCAACTGCGGTTGCCTATCAGCTGTCTTGGACTATTGCAAATTAATTTATGAAGAGTGATTCATAACAGGCAATATCTGGTTTTTTGGATACCTGTAGAGTAGACTTTTACATAATATATAATCTCTATAATGATTGAGATTATTTTTAAAATTAATCAGAAGGATAGACCATGTCAATCTTCAAAACTTCATAGAGCAGAAATAAGCATAACTCATAGTTATTTCTGAATTAGTCAATTATTAGCCATGATTGTAATTTTTTCTAAAGTTCAGATTTATTCCCAATATTTTGCTAATTAAGATGAATCTTGCAATATTTTTATATTTTTTGTAAAAAAATAACAGGAAAAGTTTTTTGATGTTTTTCCTAACCACATTAAATGATCAAATATTCATAAAATAGAAACTAAATAGCGAATTTTATTTATTCTTGGATCATTATATAGACTTTCGGCTCATGGCCATATTTTATGATCAGATCAGTGAATTTTATGATCAGATCAGTGATAAGTTGGATATAATAGTTAATGGCAAAATATTATGTGGTAATGATAAATCTCTCCACCAATTTGTTAGACAGCTACAACACTTAAAATTGCTTCTGCTCTTCAACTAAGAAGAGCAGTTTTGGTCTATTATGGCTAAGCCTTATTATAATATATCCAAATTTATAGTTACTAAAGAAAAAAACTATATGATGTTCATGATCACAGCCATATTTTTCCATTGTTTGCTGACGATGAGCTGATGTCATCAGCTAATGAAGCCTAAGTAGTTTTTTTTAGATAAATATTTTCCCATCGCATCAATCTGCTGGCAATCGTATGTTAATTTCTAAACCACCTAGTATCTCAATCTGGCCGTGGGTTGCTGTTTACGCAGATACGGAATGTTTGGAGAATTATCGTGAAATAAGATAATTGGGAAAGTAGAGAAGCCGAAGAATAAAACCTTTAAAAGCTACCACCATGCTTTATCTGTAAGCAGGTGCGAAATATCTTCTACTAATGCTAAACAAAACTTTACAAGCATTATCTTCGCAATAAGTATAGTTTGCGAAACTCTATTGGGTTTTTATTCGTAATTACAAGGATAAAAGATCGCAGCAAATTGCTTAAGGCTTATTATTATGATCTTAACTTAGAGGATGTACAATTGGTATCAATCTTGCACTTATGGCTGGCACTTATAGAGAATGGAAAAGAATTTATAGCGCCTTTTTGGTCTATGAAAGCGTTTTGGCGCCCAAAAAGATAAATTCGCCAGTTTCTATACAGAGTTTATTATAGAACATGGACTTTTAGCCAGCAGAAGCACACTTAAACGAATGGTAATGTTGAGCGATTTAATGAACGCATAATAGAAGATTGGCAGCAAAAATATTATTTTAATTCTGCTCAATAGTTTGAGCTTGAGATTACTATGCATTTGTATATTTAACTGTAAAAATCAGGAATTACACACAATAAGTATTGGGTAATAAAACTCCATTGCAGTCTATGAAATTTTGCTTCAAAATTAAACATGAATTATTCAAAAAAATATACTATCTTCTTGGAAGTGACATATACTGATATGCGACTCTATTTATTAATTGGTAAAGAAAGTGCTATGTCGAAGAAGTATTCCGCAAAAACTGTATTTATTGCTCAGAAAGATCGTCAAATAGAGGGGCTAAAAATGCCACCTCATTCCTTAGAAGCTGAGCAATCTGTGCTAGGTGGATTAATGTTGGATAACGACCGTTGGGATCATGTTTCAGAACGAGTAACGAACGCAGATTTTTTTAGTCAAGCACATCGAATTATTTTTGCTGAAATGCAACGGCTGCTTGAGCGAAGCAAAGCAATTGATTTAATTACTTTATCTGAATCGTTAGACCAGCAAGGCGAATTGGATAGTGTTGGTGGTTTTGCCTATTTGGCTGAATTAGCTAAAAATACTCCAAGTGCTGCCAATATTAATGCTTATGCAGATATTGTTCGCGAACGTGCTGTTGTTCGTGATATGATTGCTGTGGCAAATGAGATCGCTGATGCAGGTTATGATCCTCAAGGTAGAACCAGCGAAGAGTTACTGGATTTAGCTGAATCACGTGTTTTCCAAATTGCAGAAACTCGCGCTAATAAAGATGTTGGGCCGAAAGGAATTGAAGAGATCCTATCGGAAACAGTGGAAAGAATTGAACAACTATATCAGAAACCTCATGATGGAGTAACAGGTGTCTCTACTGGTTACCAGGATCTGGATCGAAAAACAGCAGGATTACAAAACTCTGATTTGATTATCGTAGCAGCTCGTCCTTCTATGGGTAAAACCACATTTGCGATGAATTTATGTGAACATGCAGCCATGACGGAAGAAAAACCGGTTTTGATTTTTAGTCTGGAAATGCCGGCAAATCAAATCATGATGCGTATGTTAGCTTCTTTATCGCGTGTTGATCAAACGCGCATTCGTACCGGTCAACTAGATGATGAAGATTGGGCGCGTATTTCCAGTACAATGGGGTTGTTAATGGAAAAACGAAATATGTACATTGATGACTCTGCTGGGTTAACTCCGATAGAGGTTCGTTCACGTGCTCGCCGAGTTTACCGTGAACATGGTGCTTTAAGTTTAATTATGATAGATTATCTTCAGCTTATGCGTGTTCCTTCCCTATCTGATAATCGTACACTTGAGATTGCTGAAATCTCCCGTTCACTTAAATCATTGGCAAAAGAGTTGCAAGTGCCAGTGATTGCACTGTCACAACTTAATCGAGGTTTGGAACAACGAGCGGATAAAAAACCTGTCAATTCAGATTTGCGGGAATCAGGCTCGATTGAACAGGATGCTGATTTAATTATATTTATTTATCGAGATGAGCTTTATAATAATAATTCAGATCTTAAAGGGGTAGCAGAAATTATTATCGGTAAGCAGCGTAATGGGCCAATTGGAACAGTACGTCTGACCTTCAATGGTCAATGGTCACGTTTTGATAACTATGCTTGGCCAATTTACCACGACGAATAATCTATCTATTTAATTTTAATACGGAGAGTAAAATGAAAGCGGTAACCGCTGTCATTCATCGATGCGCTCTGCGTCATAATTTACAACGAGTTCGGGAAATTGCGCCACATAGCCGCATAATTGCTGTAGTTAAAGCTAATGCTTATGGACATGGCTTATTAGAAACAGCTCACACAGTTACAGATCTAGTTGATGGTTTTGGAGTTGCTCGTATTAGCGAAGCAATCGCATTGCGTAAAAATGATATCACTAACCCAATTTTATTATTAGAAGGTTTTTTTGATTTGGTTGAATTGCATGGTATTACCAGGCATGCGATTGACGTGGTTGTGCAGAGTATTGAACAACTTGAAACTTTAGAACAGATTAAATTAGAAAAGCCAATAAAAGTTTGGATGAAACTTGATACCGGTATGCATCGGTTAGGGTTTAGACCTGAAGAGGCTGAAATATCTTATACTCGCTTGATAGCGTGTCAGAATATTCAAAAGCCTATAAATATTATTAGTCATTTTAGTCATGCTGATGAGCTTAGTTTACCTGTAGATACTGAGCAGCAATTGGCTTGTTTTAATGCTTTTATAAAAAATAAACCAGGTAAAAAATCGATCGCTGCATCAGCTGGTATTCTATTATGGCAGACATCACATTTTGATTGTGTTCGTCCTGGTATCATGATGTATGGTGCTTCAGGACAGGGAGCTAAACAAGGTAAAGATTTTGGTCTGCTACCTGTGATGACACTCAAATCTAATTTAATTGCTATTCGTCAACATAAAGCTGGAGAGCCGGTTGGTTATGGTGGAGTTTGGATTAGTGAGAAGGATACTAATCTTGGTGTAGTTGCGATTGGTTATGGTGATGGTTATCCAGGTAATGCTCCGTCAAGAACGCCAGTACTAATAAATGGGCGTAAAGTGCCAATTGTTGGCAGGGTTTCTATGGATATGATTTCAGTGGATTTAGGCATTAAAACAAACGATAAGGTCGGTGATGAAGCAATTATATGGGGTGATCTATTGCCTGTTGAAGAAGTAGCGACATATACTGGTATTAGTGATTATGAATTATTGACAAAGCTAACCTCGCGGGTGGCAATGGAATACTTGTATAAATAAATTTGTTGTTGCTTATATTATAAAATATATATGCAATAATCAATAATAGTGGTATAGAATTTTAAATATTTTAAAATCTTGATGTTTTTTTGTGATTCTATTCATTAATGAATAGATTTAATAAAGATCCATGTTTTAATAAAGTTAACCTTAGCATTGATTTTTATTATCATGCTAAATGTAATATTCCTGAACATTAAGGAGTTAGTAAAGCGAAAACAAACCTTAATCAATTAATTATACGGCTGGTACCATCTCTCTATTTACTGATAGAGAGAGCAAATAACTAGCTGTTATATGAGTTAAAAACTGCTTTTTGGTGATAAAAATCCACCAAAAAAAAAGAGTTATGATCATTTCTGATGAGTGTGTTTCGGAGATTGGATGGTGTTTGTATCATTCTGATTGAATTCATAATGATTTCAATAATAGATAAATGATATACCATGAAAAAATCTACTCTACAGATATTCGCTATACTACATATTACCTCTAATCTTTTTCATGAACTTAATCAGTAATGCTACTAGGCGGTTGATAGCCATTGCCGTTTAGGTTTATAGATCGAAGATATTCTGAGATAATTTCCTGAAAATTCTACCTTGTTACGACGTGCGCATGTGTCCATAATTACATATGGCTGTAATAGTTATTTGCAACAACTAACTATATAGACTTAGTAATGTAGATCTTGAGATTAAAGTGTTTAAGATCATGGATCGCATAGGAAATAAAATGTGCTTCAACAGTTCGTTGCTATAGAATTATCTGAAGCGTGCAAAAAACATTAAAGAATTGCTACCATTGTTTCAACTTTTAGGTATCCAATCAATAATTTTTACGAAGACAGTAGGGGATTCTCTATGGAAAAGCACATTGTTTATTTGTTGGAACCATCAGAAAACTGAAATAGCAATAGCTTCTGAAAGACCGCTGGCAAATGCTGGTTGCGGTATTTGATCCGATATGCGCTTCGTTTATTTCTTGGCAGATTGTGGAAAATATACAGTCATTACTCATGGACGATGAGTGTATGTGTCTGCTGCTCATGTATCTGAGTCGCTAAGCATGGACATAAGGATCTAATTGAGGTCGAAGATGCTTATTGAGAATTAGAAGCGAACTTGGTTGGACTTTTCAATAGTCTGCTAGCTTGTGTCTTAAGTGCATCCTCTCACCAGTATTGCTGCTGGAACTTCTCTCTTTAGTTTTAGAATACAATAGCCAAAGATATTCAAGGATATGCAGCATCAACACTGTTAGATACAAAAAACAAGTAATGTGCTGGATTTACTTCCAAAAGACACGAAACGGAAAGTTAAGTCTGAGCTTTAAAGAGGGCTGGATAGCAGATAGATGTGATGCAACTAATAAAGTCCTTGATGTTTTATTGGCAAGTGTTTTCAGTAAAGTATCTCCTTCAGTAATGAAGGATGTGTAGAAAGATTGAAAAACTACTGGCATTCTACAAATTTTCCTATTGGAGCACTAGTCATCAATAAAAACTACGAATTCGATTGAATCGGCTTTTGCAACAGTGTGCTTATGAATTCGACTGGGAAAGAACTGTAGTTCTAAAAAAATAACTTTTCAATGGTAGTTAATCTACTAAGCACTCTGCTTAGAAAAGCTAAAACTAGTTAAGGTAATTTAAAACTTGCTGACACTGGTAATGAGCAATCTCCAATTTAATGATAGAGAATAGATTTACTAAGTATATCTAGAGCGGATGTGGAGCTTGAGCGACATACACCTTATTTACTAATAACTACAAAGCACCATTGCGGTTTATAATACACGGATACCTCAGGAATTATATTAATCGATTCTTAAGCCCGATTACGTTGTTTATATAATCGTCAACCATAAAAGATAAATTTCTTAATATTTTGATAACTATCTAATCCAGTTTGGATTGTATCTTGTATAGGAATGTTAACATAAAGCCGCCTAATAGCTGATAATGTTTCTAATCCTTATTCAATGTAACTTTTGATATTTTCTTTTGGGCTATTAAAAGCACCATCTAGACTTGGTGGTTAAGAAATTAAATAACTTTTTAAGTGATGACAAAAAGCCATTCATTTTTACTATAAAAGAAGAAAAAATTAATTTTTGTCTATTATTATAAGTGAAAATTTTTTTGAAGTGTGTATTTATTAACCTGATCTATTGATTTTAAAGACATTAAGATTAGTTTTAGGTTAAAAATAATCATTTTATGCATTCTTGTTGATAACGATTCTATAAGATGCTTAGCTAAGCTAAGCATCAATAAAAAGTAGTTTGTTGTTACACAGAATGCATTTATACAGATCTGTTCTCTTGGGCAATTACTTCATCAAAGGCACTAACCATGGTTTTTGCAGTTTTTTACTAGCCGTCATCTATAGCTCCTTATATACCTTCTGTAATAACTTCTCAATCGTTTATTATTCAAAAAGAAACTATAGTAAACGGCACCATCTTAAGATGCCTAGCTAGAAGATGTCTGAAATCCATAGTTCCATATAGGTAATGAATTCATCGGTAAGAATACTTTCAGTTATTGTCCATTCAATACCAGTTGTATACAGCGTCATCAGATTGGACTTGGCTTTCTTGCTAAAAACTAGTATAATCGTAATTAAAACAGATAATAGTTGGCGTATTAAAAAATTGTGGATTTTAAGTTAGATGCATTGATATATAGCATCTCTTTTGTTGTGTTATAAAAATTAAGTTGATCTATCATTATTAATTTCTGGAGAGAAATTATAAAGCTGTTTGGATAAATAGGTGGTGTGTAACACCTAAAGTTGAGTGTTGTCTTTTTGATTTACTTGGTTTTTATTTCTAGAAGATTTATTTAGAACAATTTGGATGATTTTCTAAGAAAATTAACCTATCGCAGAGTATAAAGCAATACCCAGATCATGAACTTCCACTAAGTGGAATATAGCTCTCTGTGAAGTTAAAGCGTAGTGTTGGTACGTTCATATTCTTGAATGATTGCTTTGCGTGTATAGAGATATAACCTTGTAAGTTGGTAAGATTGTTTAGAAAATCAAATAAAATTTGATCCGCTATTTCAGAAAAGCAAAATGTTCAGATTGGCAATATGAACTTTAAGAATTGTATAGCCTTCTTTTTCAACATGCTTAACTTCTTTAAAAAATTAACATTCTTATGTTAATACCACATACGTTATCCAATTTATTGGATTTGCTTATTTATATTTATTTACTCTGTTTGAACCTTAATATTCAAAGAATATGAGAAAATTTTCTGAATTTTATGTATACAGATCTTTAATATCTTAGTTGGAAAATTTTGAGTATATGCTTTTTTTGATAAAAAGGTTTATTTAATTTATTTTATTAAGTTGTTAAAACTTTTTATTATAAGTTAATAAAATAAATTAAATTTAAAATTTAATAGAAATTAGACTATCTAATTTAGATATGAGGTTATTTTTAGTAAGCAAAGAATAAAATACTTAGCAGATTATTTGGCAGTGTATTTTTTGTTATAAACCATTAGCGCTTTCATGATAAAAATATCCATTTTATAAAATATAATTAAAATTAATATGTTAATATTGTATTTTGACAAAAAAAGTTTTATTGATGATTATCAATTTTTAATTTTTCTTGGCTTATATCAGTTTTGATGGTTAATTTTATTTAGAATAGCGTGGTTCCAACTTAGAAAATCCAAATTTTAATAAAAATTTGAAATTAAAAATTATTCTAATAAAAATAAGAAGATGAGCTCAATTCTTCATTGGCATTTTATTTGTGAATATGTAAAACATGCTTATTATTGCACAATTTTATTTAAGTTAATATAAGTGCATAGAAAGGAATAAATACTGTATTTTTGGAAATAAATTTCAATATGTAAGGTTTTGTCTTTATTTCTTTAATTATCAATGATTTTAATATATATTAAATTTTCAAAAACAGCAGGAATGATATAAGAGAATTAAATAATAAATTCAAATCGCCAAATTAAATTATGAATCTAGATCTTGATTTACTTAGAACTTTTGTTGCTGTTGCTGTGAACTTAATACATTTCTGCAGCAGAAATTTGCTGTACCAATCAGAAGTTAGCCAACAAATTCAGAGTTTAGAACAGTTAGTGTGCAGTGAGTTTTTTGAGCGTCATGGTCGTAATAAATTATTAAAGAATAATGGGTTTCAGTTATTAGTTAGTATGCGCGGCAAATATTACGTGTTAATGATTATGCTTTGGCTTCACTAACGTATGAATGAAGCTGAAGATGAATTGCGAGTTGGTGTTTCTGATGACACAGTAGCAATACTTTATTACTATTTTTGGTTAATCGTATTTCTCAGTATATCAACGTATTGTCGTTGATATTTATATGAAACGCGTCCATTTTATCAAAAATACTGGATAGTAGTGAAATTAATTTGGCGCCAATACCGAAAAATTGAGTAAATATCCAAGTGCGATTTTGCGTTCTGTGCTGATACTTTTTCAGTGTGCACCTGATTCTCAGCATCAATTGAATAAGCTAGTTCTGTTGGTTGTTATGGATAAAACTAATCCATTTCGTGAAATAGCTATAAGTATCCTTAATGCTGCCAGTATTAAATGGTGTATTGCTTATGAAGCCGCTTTATTATCTGCAGTGCTTGCAGCTGTTAATGCTGCAGTAGGTATCACTGCGCGTCCGCTTGAAATGTAAAGTTCGGATTTAAGAATTTTAAGTGAAAATGATGGTGCTACCTCGTTTACCAGAAATTCATTATTGGTTATGCCGTAATATTAATAAGAGAAACTAGGTTATTTTAACTGTATTTAGTGCAATTAAAAACAAGAAAATACATTGTATAGTAAGACCGATTGGTGAGACACTAAATAAATTTTATAAAAATTTGATGGATTAAAAATAAAAATTATATTTTAGTTAATGTTGCTATTTAACTTAAATAGCGCAAGAGATGCTCTTATACCAGCACTGTTTCCCTATTTTAGTATAGTTTATAGTAGCGAATTTTTATTTTCTATAAAAGTTTTTTTATTTTTTTGACAAAAGTAAAAATATTTTATGAAAAATTCTTCATTTTTGTGATAAAAAAGCTGTTTTAATAAAATTATTTGATTATATCATTAATATATGCTCCAAAAATTTTATTTGGCTAAAAATTTATTTTTTCAAATGTTTTGATTCTGTCTAATAATTAAGCTTTCTTTCAGAAAGAAAGATATTAATTTAATCAATTAAAATTGATTATATTTTGATCAATTATGTTTTTTAATACATTTGCTGGGCTGATCAAAAAATACCTGATAATAAAGCGGTTTTAAAACAAATTTTTGCTGAGATAATGATATAGAAAAAACAAAATATCAGTTACACTAGTTACTAACTATCAGTGTTAGTTAAAGTAGCTGTCATGTTTTAGTTAGTGATATTTTTAATTTATAATTTAATGTAAAAAATATAAAAATCGTTATTTTATAAAAATGGTTATTAAAAGAATTAAGGTGAAGGAGAATAAGTTAAAAAATTGATGTTTATTTGTTTGTTTTTATTTTTTTCTTTTCCTGTAATTACTGTTACAGTTATGATATATTATTTAGTTAAGTTAAAATCAAAGTAATAATACTGTTATTATTTATAATGAATAATAGCTAGTTAGTATGTCTACATCTATCGATGTGTTTGATCATCATTGTGCTTTTGCAATATATCTTATCGGTGATCTTGGTATCTATTCCTTAATTTTACTTAGTGCTTATTACCTTGCTGGTATATCTCGAGGTAAAGAAAAGCATATCTATTATTAATATTAATCGGCTATTAATTTTAATTGTAGCGCCAGTTAGTGCATATCAGCCAAATTTTATTTAGTTGCAATTTTTTTATTTTTAATGTTAAGTGGTTATTTTATGCCTAGACAGCTTTCATTAAAGAAATAAGCTTATTAAGCTTTATTTAGGCAAATATTTTTATATTGATGCTATTAATTAGCTTATTCTACTTGGATCGTATTGGAGTACTTAATTGGACGCCAGTATGGTTAGTTTACGTTGCTATTTTGCAAAACCAACTGAAATAATTAAGATCAATAACCTGTTACACATAGTAAAATTGTTGGATTAAAAGATGAATTATAGGCTTACTCGCATTGATTTAAATGGTAAGAATGACCATTCATTATATATTTTGCAAATACAGAAGATAATCTGAGATCCATTAGAGAAGCATGTCATCATAGTGTTTATCTAGGATAATTTAAAGCATATTTAACATAAAATAGTGAATTTCGGAAGAAAAAATTCACTCTGGCCGTATAATTTTGGGCTTTTCTTGTTGCAATGTTAAAATGTCAATTTAGTTCTAAGCTACTAATAGATTCACCACGACAGAATGATTATATGTTTGTTGCCAGAGCAAGATTTAGTAAGATAGATAGCCCACTGTTATTCAACGATCTCATGATCAAATGTTAGATCCTAAGCGCATAAATGGCAATTTCTATATGGAATAAGCTAACTATGCTGGCTGCTGTGGTATGTGCGATATTTATTCCGTTGTTCATTGGGTGTGTAATAAATTTCTTTCTGTTGATCTCTATAATAGATCAAGTTGTCCACACCACGTCTGGAAGCTTATATGCAACCTTTCTTCTTATTACAAGAATAAATTGGTAAAAACCGTCGTCCATTATTATTGGTGATTGCTGATCATGGTGGTTATCACGCTAAGATGCAATCTGAAAAAGAGCATAAGCGTGCTGAAAGAATCGCGATCAAAATAAAATGCCATAAAATACATAATGAACTATAAGACTTAAAAATATAACCCATTCAAAGTAACAGAAGTAATGTAGTTACGATCGTAATAAACCTAATCAAGCATTCTAGTGTATATTAGAATGATAATAGATCAAATAACGCAAGAGGCCATCAGGTAAGCATGGCAAACTTACGGTGATTGTGATGATCCAATAACTTTTGCACTGCATAACCAATTTACTCCAATTGCTTTTACAATTCAATAAACTCGCACTGTAATAGTTGTTATATTGGTCAAACGTGAACAACTTTTTGCAGTGATAGAATTTTTGAAAAAACAACCATAACTTTAGGTTATGCTGTTTGATTTACATGGTATTGATGAGCGGCCAAAGAATAAATTAGCAATG
>JBHEQW010000003.1:0-65837 GCA_046530935.1 Arsenophonus sp. | reverse complement strand
GATCACAGATAAAATCTTATTTTTACGGATACATGTAGAGTAAAGTTTTTTATGCTATGTCATATCTATAATATTAAAATAATTTACGAAATTAATTAGCAAGATAGGGATAGGCTAGCATCGCTAAAATTGCATACATTAAAAAATGAGTATAATTTATTTATATAATCAAATTGATGATAAAAATCACTATCTTTTTAATGATATAAAAACTTCAAGGTTGTTTAATGCTCGAAATAAAATTCGAACAATCATTATGCTAATTTAGAATAACCACCATTATTAATTATCAATTACTTTCCTTTTATTTTAAACTAATTTTATCTATCTCATCTTCTATCTAATTTTTATTTCGATTAATTTATTAACTAATTCCTCAACTTTATCATAATGATTAAAATAACAACATTCAACCTCCTTAATCATATAAGGATAACCACATTATTATTCAATAATAAGCTTTTATTATAACATATAATCATCAAGTTTATTAAATGATTATCAATAATTCCATACTTTTATTCTTTTAATTCATAAGGAATATTCAAAAAAAACATTTAAGCCAGAAGTTATTAGCATAATATTATGACCTTTTTTTATAATTTCATTACTAAAAACTAATATTTATTATAGCACCTAAAGAATTTTAAGTCTTTAGTAAAAAATACTTAGTTATATGCAAAATACTATATTCACCATGTAACATCCTAATTAAAAATTATACTTTCTTTGGATCTTATTTATTATTTTATAATATTTATAAAATTTATGCACAAAACGTAAAGATACTAACAAATATTTTTATACCCAAACTAATTTTTAGTTTTAATCAATGCCAACTCTTTTTCAGGTGTTATTTCTATTTTTCTAATATG
Source organism: Arsenophonus sp. (assembly GCA_046530935.1). Lineage (GTDB taxonomy): Bacteria > Pseudomonadota > Gammaproteobacteria > Enterobacterales > Enterobacteriaceae > Arsenophonus. Next base: position 64,962 of record JBHEQW010000003.1, on the reverse strand, counting down.
ATTACTTTAGAAGTAATCATATTAGAAAAATCTGCGAAAAGATAATATAGCCAAAATTATAGAAGCAGGCGTTTCAATTCCAATATGCCAGATTGTATTGGTATCAATCGCTGTTTCCTTAGTCATAATAATTGATTAACCTGTTATTATAATGTTTTCATCCAAACAGCAATAATCAAAAAATATGAAAATAATTTTTCTTTTAAATAAAACTCTGCGATAATATTTGACACTAACAGCAGCCAAATGCAATTTATCTAAATAACTTTAGCCATCAAACATAGCCTTGATATTAGTTTTTAAAACAGTAAGTTTTACTGTTAATTTTAGTCAACTATCATGTATAATTACTTTTCTTTAAAATTAGATGAAAGAGCTAAAAAACGGGCTTTAAAATGACCAACTTCAAGCAGATTAATTTCCACAAAAATTTAAATTAAAAGTAGTTTACTTTTTGATAGTTTTCACAAACACAAAAATGTTTATCTCCATATATTAAAATATTTATCATTTATCTAAGTGATTAGATCTTAACCAAACTTTAATGTTCATTGCTATAGTATAACAACTTTTAGTAAAAATATTCAGCAATAAAAACATTTTCAGCGCCAAGGCTTTTGCACACATCTTGCTAATATTTCGACGCCCAAGATCGTTTATCTTGCCATAATCGCAGGTACAGGTAACTGTCTTCATGCCAAAAATTCTTTAACAACTAAATATAACCCATAATCAACTATCACATAACGACAGCTAAAAAAAGAAACCATGCAATCAAAGTAGTTTTGATTACTGTATTGGTAGACACATCAACTAACTTAAATAACTTTTCTTTAAATTTAGGATTATTAGGTAATTTATAATTGTAATAATAATTACATATCCTTTTATCTCTTATGATGAGAAAAGGATATGTACAGTATTCAAGTAGAATGCACATAGTACAACCTTTTAATTTTAGTATTGAGATATACTCTCTCCATTAATTTTCTTTTAGTTTCTATGTGCTTAAATTTATAAATAAAATCCTAATTTCAAATGTAAAAATATAGAAATTTAATGTATTATTGTGTAAAATTATCAATAACTAATTGATTGTTTTTCTTTGTAAGATTTTCATCCTTAATGAACTTTAAGGATGAAAATCTTACAAAGAAAAACAAATAGTTTTATTTACATTTGGTGAATATAAACTACCACTATTAAAAATAGTAACGATTTTTCCTATCTTATGTACAGTAAATCACAGATGCAACTTTCCACTCTGACAGACAGAAAGAAAGTAGCGTGTAAAAAATTTCATCTAACTTCCATATTTTTTCGAAATATTTTTAGTAATCACTGCAATAACTTTAATATTAATTTTATAAAATAGTTCTTTAGTAAGGGTCACTCACACATACTATCATCGTCAACAATGATACGATTATGTATAACGTATATACAAATTCCTCACCATCAGTTGATTGTTATACAATTTATTGCTTAAATAAAAACGATCTATGGTCAAAAACGCAATTTTGGCATGTTGAAATTTAACTTTTGATAAAAATTTTCTAATGTCAGATCGAGCTATTGTATGTTATTATGAACTGGTAATTTTAAAATTAATCTGTTAGAATTGTTACCTATTTAACTTGCATGTTCTGCAAGAAATTTAAGTTTTTCTATATCTCTACTGAACTTATAGAAAAATAACCAATAAAATAGCACATGTAAATTTCATGTCCTAACTTTAAATGATAAGTTATCTATTATTTTCAAGATAAGTAATAAGACAAAAGAAAATAATTTCTTCTGTTAGTTGCTGAAAGATAGAAATTAAGTAATTTTTTCTTTAATATCCAAGTTATATTTTCCTTTAACTGCCTGTTTGACCATGCTTAACCCATTAATTTCGCTTTTTCATGGTTAAAATGAAAATTAATATTTTTAGCAATTGTTTTAGGATATGTTAGAACAACACAAATTTCATGGCTATGGTTTTCTATAATAGTTTTCCAGAAAATAAAATTTGATCCAATCACTTGCACATGGTCCACAGACCATCATACCAATATACTCAAATATTTTAATTGATTAAGCATCAAGATAATTAATTGTGTGAAGCAAAGCAATTAAACCAGTGACAGAGTTACTAACTAGAGAAGAAATAGCTTCTCTATTTAAGCATCCTTTTTCATTAACGCAAATCCCATAACCAATAACCATAATAGATAGATTTTTAATTATTGTTTTTAAAACTTTCTTAGGGAATTTACACGATAATACGAATTGTATTGCCTGTTTAATGCATTGCATGGCTTTAACAACAATTTTATGAATACTTCTAATCTTAATTAGACAGCCTATATAAAAACTACACATGATTTTTATTCGCAAAATTAGTATAATTTTTAAAAATTCATAAATGTTATGATCATTGTTATTATCTGTTGAATTAACGCCTATATTAATAGGCTTATCTTATAATGAGTAGAAGCGACAACATTATCAAACTTGTATCAAGCCCAACGTCGTTCATAAACAGCAAAAAAATTAGTCAATAATTGCCTGATAAATTCATTAAGATAGGATCTTATAGTAGTTGCTTGATGTGACATGTTCATAAGAACAGAAAACAACTTTCTTATCCAATGTTTTAAACTTCAACTCAATATGTATAAATTCCGGATCAGATAGATGATAAATATCAGAGTTTATCTCAATTTCTTTCTATATCTTTTATTTATTAAATATGCGCTTCAAAACATTACAAATACGGTCTAAACATCCTTTTGAAGCACTACACATCCTAATGTCATAAATACTTATTTGATCTTTAATTTTATCATTATTGCCATCTGCAATAAATTTGAACAATTTGATAACCATGTTTAGGTAATGAGAGATGCTCTCTTAAAAAGATATAAATATCATAACAAGTATTTGCAGATATATTATATAAATAACTTTATGAATATAAATCATAGGTATATGTATATTTCATTTTGTGATCTTTTTCAAATTTGAACTACTAGAGAGAACTAAATTGAGTTCTCTACTAATAAAAAAAAATAAAAAATATTTTTATATTTAAATTTTATTTAACCTCTGCTTCCTGATTTCTAATCAAAAATAAACTGATTCAATGAAATACGAGTTATTAGCAAATCTGCTATATGACAGTGTCAGGCCATGCATCTACAGTCCACTCTAATACTTCATGAATCTGTTCTCTATTATTAAATTGAACATTATTTACTACCAGAGTTATGACCATCAAATCTATTAGATATGGTCCTCTTTTTCTAAGCACAGGAGAGCAACTTAAATGTCATTGAAAAGATTATTTTTCTCGAACTATACTTCTTCGGGCCTCAGCTTCGTAAGCTCTTACTATCGCAAAAGCTAAGATTCAATTGAATTCGTTATTTTTATTGATGCAGAGTGGTATTACAAGAAGTCGTAAAATAGAAGAAATTCTTTTCGATATTTCTTTAACTTTTTCATGACTACAGAATACTTTAATAAAAACAATGCTAACAAAACATTAATAGCTTTATGATCGGCATCTCGGCTCTCTTTTCCTAGATAGACCTCCAGCAGCCAAGCCTTAACTTTCAATTGCATGCCTTTTATGAGTAAAGCTAGCACAGGATGAGCTGTTTTGTATATCCAAAAGCGTTGGTGCTCTGTATTAGAGAATATCTTTGCCATTGCATTCAAAAAATAAATAGCATCATCTCTCGTAGCAAGCTTGGAAGTTACGATTATAATTCATGCAATCATAGGCTATTAAAATTTGGACCAATTCGCTTCTGACTCTCGATGAGCATCTTCCTTCTGGCACAACTAGCTCCTTATATTTATGCTTAGTTACGCCAATAATAAAACCAGAAGGCAAAGTAGATCATCTTGCCTGACATAATTATATATGACATTATACAAAAAATAAAAATGGCATATGTTTTGCTTAAAATTACGTAGATACGATTCTATCGTTATATCGCCTCTGATCTTCAAGCCATTACTATTTCAATCTGTTGCTAGCTCTGTATAAAGGCCATGTACTTTTTCAGCTAGAAGCACCACTACTCCACCACATAACCAAGCAATCCTTTCTTCACAGAATTGCGTAAAAATCATCTGGAGACTTACCTCTCAAACAGATTGCAGCCATGGTAGCAATTCTTTGAGGTTTTTTATACGCTTCAGATAAAGCGATAGGACTAACAAGACGCTGTTGAAGCATATTCCATTGCAGATGTGATCATTCTACATAACCTTAGGCGGTTTAATCTTAACATCACTACAAGATAGTAGTCCGTATAGTGGACTACAGCAAATAAGCGTATTATGGACGACAGCATGTACCCGAAAGTTAACAAGACGGCATTCAGCATCTTTTCGTAACAGGCCTTCGAGCTCACCTTAATCGTCGCTGGCTATTCAAATAACTGAATTCATTACTTATGAATTCATACAAGAGATCGCAGGTAATATCTGGTTTCGTGGATACCCTTATGATAGACTTCCTTATAGGAAGTCATCTATTTATTGTTGAAATCATTTAGGAAATTAATCATCGTAAAGATACAGCCCACTATATTCGAAACCAGATATACAGAAACAAGCATAACTAAAAACTGCGACTTCCTTTTCCTAACAGACGATAACATCGTCAGAAAATGATAGAGAATATGGCTGTAATAATTAACATTATCTCGTTTTTATACTTTATAAAAGGTTAGTTTAAAACTATACCAATAACACTTAGCTAAAATAGCTGATGCTCTTTGCTTGCCTGAAGAGCAGCTCTTATTTTCGATCTTGTAGTTGCCTGATAATGGAGCTTAATTATCAGGATATTTTTCCATCAACTATATCCCATCAAGTAGCTACAGTAGCTCTATTCACATAAATAGAGTGTTCTATTAAGGTCCTATATAATGTTCCAGGACCAAACAACTAATATAGAAAATAGACATGTCACTTTTTTTATTATTCATCAATATGAATATCTACAATATTTTAATATTTAAAGATATTAATTGGTTAATTAAATATGTTTTTTGCATTTATTAACAATATAATTAATCAAGATCGTTAAGATTAAAATCCCAGCAATAATACTTAGCGTCATAGCGGTTGAAATATAAAAAACATCCATTAATAACATTTTTATACCAATAAAAATTAAAATAATAGATAGTCCATGCTTTAGGATAGAGAATTTTTCAACAATACCTGATAAAACAAAATACATCGCCCGCAACCCTAAAATTGCAAATAGATTTGATGTCAGTACAATGAAAGGATCCGTTGTTACTGCAAAAATAGCAGGAATGCTATCTACAGCAAAAATAATATCACTAATCTCAACTAAAATTAATACTATAATCAATGGAGTAGAAAATAAAATTCCTTGTTGACGAATAAAAAAACGATCACCATATAAAGTATTTTTCATGCGCAAATGAGAAGCAACCCACTTCACGAGTGGTTTTTTATCAATCGATTGATCATTTTCTTTAAAAAAGAACATTTTAATACCTGTAAATACTAAAAAAATGCCAAAAAGATACAAAATCCAGTAAAATTGTAAGACTAACCAACTACCTGTAAAGATCATGATAGTACGTAATACTAGCGCACCAAACACACCATAGATAATAACTAGGCGCTGTAAATTAGCTGGAATTAAAAAATAATTAAATAAGATTAACCAAACAAATACATTATCAATAGCTAACGCTTTTTCCACTAAATAACCGGTTAAAAAGGCCATTACTTGCCGGTTAGCAATCGTCAGGCAACTTGTCTGTTTAAAATAAAACCATAAGCCTAAGGCAAACAATAATGCCAAAGCAATCCAAATTAAAGTCCATATGAGAGCCTGTCTTACTGTTATTTCTTTTCCGAAATGCTTGCCATGTAAAAAAATATCAATAAGTAACATAACCGCAATAACAATAGTAAAAATTGCCCATAATAATGGAGTACCAACAGAATGCATTTTAGCTCCTAGAAATAAAAAACAGCCAATTTCCACAGAATGCTCGACTATTATAATCCATTTTACTCTTCATTGGGTTCTATTCCACTAATTTAAATTGGAAGAAAACATTGCATTTCCTACTAGCAAAGTTTGCTTACAACACAATAAATCATACTTATTTCTAGTATATGGAAGTTTAAGAAGTAGTTGTGTATGCTGCTTATTGATTATATGAATGATTTTAACAACAAAGAAATGATATTTTATAAGAAGTTTAGCCGACAAGATATCCAAAAACCAGATATTACCTCTGATCCATTTCATGAACTTATATATAATGCTGCCAGTCAGATGATAGACAACGTCGTTGAGGCTGAACAGCTTGAAGCCATACTGTAAGAAGATCTTTTTTTAAACGTTGCCTTCTCTATCTTTCGTCCAACCGTGCAGTTATTCGTAACTGTTATTTTGCTACATGGAACAATACAGACTGATATTGGCGATGTTGAGATTAAACTGTCTAATATCATCTAGATCGCAGCAGCAACAGAATATGCTTCAACAGCTCTCGTTGCTACCATCCTTATCTTAATAAGGCAAAAAAATCGAAAAGTTACTATATCTATATATAGATAGTTGTACCTGCAAGGCAGATATCCTCTGCTGATTTTACGAAACACTGTAGGAAAAGTGGAGCTCGCTGCATGCATGGGAGGTAGCTTTTCCTGAAAAAGCACATAGCCAGCCTTTACATTGGCATCACAATCAGATTAAAACATCAACAGCTTTATAATTGGCAACTTAAATCGCTACTTAAGTGAATACAAAAAGTCATCTTTTATTGATAAAATGAGATAAAACTAGTTTACTGGATTCTATTGCAAGTTAAACTTTAATCAGAATATATATCAATTGATTTAATACACTAATTTTAGATACATTAACCATATAGTTTGGCTTAAAAATCATAGTTTTTTCTATTTTATGCATTCTTTTCAACAAGAATTCCATTGCATGTTTGGTAAGTTGAGCGTTGATAAAAACTATCCTATCTGCCCACAGAATATATTTTTACTAATCTTTATGCAGGAATCCTTTTATTATAACAGCACATTTTAGTTTTCTGATTTTTTGCTAGCCGTCATTCTCCATTGCATTATACACCTTCAGGTGGTAGTGTGCTTAGGTTTCGATTCGACAATAAACCATTTTAACATAGCTAGCCGGAATATGGCTAATATATCTTACAGATTATATCTTCCTTAGTCAGATTTTCTGTTGCTACTCCTTAGTCCAGTGGACTTGCAATGATATTGAAGCATTCTACATTAGCAAAGACTACACTTTTGACGATAACATAGCTGGTCTGGCTGAGAGGTAAGAGGGTTGAGTGGTGTTCGAGGTAGTGGTGAGTTGGTAGGCGGTGGTTTAATGTGGTGATCGTGGCATTTCACACTATGCTGCACTTATTCCTCTTTTTAGTGAAGCGCACTTTCCATGAACCGTCATAAGTTCATAATTTATCCTTCAAGTAACGCCACACTACTTCCTGGTGATTATATTGCCAAAAATCAAGAAGACTAATGGGATTTATCATGTCATGGCTGTAACGAAGCATCGGGATGACAGCGCTTCAGTAGATTTCTTTGCCATCTATTTTTTAAAGAATGTATCCTCCATACAGGATCTTTAATATCCAGATCGCTACTAGTAACGGAGATATTAGAATGCAAATGCTAATTGAGTTCTTGACCATAAGAGTGGAAGGCAGAAAAAATACCAATTTCGATCCCTTGTTTACATGCTTACTAGCATAACACTGGAAATACAAACAGCGCGAATGATAGTGGCATGAATATTTAGGAGATGAACAACAGTAGCGGCTTATATATAAAACATACTCTATTGAACAAGTGATGCAAGGAAGCATTCGCTTGACAGATAGACTCATCCACGAATTAACACATTCAGAGTGTTTTTTAAGAAATTTATTACAGCTGTCATAAATGCTGAAACCCAATTTAGTTAAACATAGTATATCACAATATTAGCAAATTACCATCTTGGGTGTATCTTGCTAGAGAATATAGAAATAGTCATCCTCTCCGTAGCATTCGTCATGTCTATCGATCCATTTATCTTTAGTTTATTCAAGTGAGCGTGAAATAAGATTATCACTAGTTCCTTATAAGTGATGAATTCATCGCCAAGCATAATTTCAGTTATTACCCATATCAATGCAGTTGTATCCAGCATTATTGACTTAGCATCATGGGATGGTGCGCATTGTTCAAAACTCTAGATAATTATGAATAGATAGAACAATACTTGCGTGTCGAAAAAAATTTGAAACCTAGTTGTTGGATGAATTAGTGTATGGCTTATTTCTTGATATCATAAAAAATTCAGTAGATGTCTGTTATCATTAATTTCTGGATTAATATCATAAACCGTTCGGATAAACAACTGGCGTAACATGTGAAGTCGCGCATGTTTTGCTGATTTTACAAGTTTTGCGATTTCCAGGAGATTTATTCCAAACGGTCTGTATAAATTCTTAAAAAGAAGAACATATTGCCGAGTATAAAACAGTACTTAAATCATGAATAACTACGAACCAATATATCTTCTTCGCCTCTCTTACCATACTGTGAGATACACACATTCATTGAAGAAACACAGATAATTATGCCTATGTGATTTAAGTGATACCCCACACATTTATTTCTTGGCCGATCCATAATATAGAATCCTGTTAGCCAATCTGATCATCCTTGTTTGTTATTGTCATTATTGATATCACTGCGTTATATATATAAGGAGCTCGTTGCGGTCCAAGATTCTTATCGAAAATCATGAACAAACTTGACTGAACTTCTCAATGGCCTGCAAGCACCTGAGCTTAACAGTAACTTCCAAGCTTTCTGAGAGAAATGATGTCCTTATTTTTAGAATGCAATGAGAAAGATATTTCTGTAGACGTAGCCCCCAACGCTATTAAGTACACAAAACAGATAATGTGCTAACTTCACTCCAAAAGACATACAACCGAAAATTAAGGCTTAGATTCAGGAGTTCTAGCTAACAAAAAGAGCCAAAATGCTTCTAATAAATACTTAATGTTTTATTTGTGAGTTTTCCAAAAAACTATCATTCGGCAATGAATAAGTTAGAGATGATCCAAAAGAACTATTGGCACTCTATAACTTTTCGTCTGAGCATGGATATCAATAATAACGACAAGTTCAATTGAATGGGTTTTTGCGACAGTGATATTAGGATATCAATACGAGCGAAAAACCATGATTTGAGAAAAAATTATTTTAATGCTATTTAAGCTAATACAGTTTCCTTAGAAAATTTAGAATCAGCTAATGAATTTTAGCCTGATAAACCAGGTGCCAAGCAAAGTCTAATTTAAAGATGAAGAACAGATTCATGAAGCATTACAAAGTGTGTGGAAAAACATTTAGCCTGACAGCTTGATATACACTAGATTTCCTAATAACTCTCAGACAACTTACAACACCTAAAAATCAGTATCGCTCTTCTTGCCAAAAAAGACCATGCGTCTACTTTTGGCTAAGCCTTATGGCATATCCTAACTTCTTATTATTGCTAAAGGCAAAAACAAGATTATATTGATGATCACAGCCATATTCTCCATCGTTTTCTAACAAAGCTATCGCAAGCTCAAGAAGCCATAGTCGTTTTCTTGCAAAAAATCCTTTTTTCTTACTCTTGATAATCCTCTGGAAATTCCATACGATAATTTCTGAACCACGTTATATCTCCATCTTTGTCCTAGATCGCTATTTATTCAGGTGGCCTCTTGGAGAATTTGAGTTAAATAGAGAATATAGAGAATATAGATAGGGAAAGGCACAGCTCAGTTGAAGCATAAAGCGTTTAAAAACCAAATCCTGCTTATCATATTTGCTGGTAGCTGGTAGATGTGAAATATCTTTTTTGCATGTAGATGTTGAAATATCTTTTAAAAATCCTCAATAAAACTTCACAACGTTATCTTTTCGTAGATATAGATCACATAACTCGATGTGACTTTATCAGTCGTTACAATGCCAAGACTTCGGCTAAATGCTTAACGCTTCTTACAATGATATTAACTAAGTATATTCAATCCACTATCTATCAAATACTTACAGACAATAAAAAAGAATTTACAGACCTCCTTTTTTGTCTTAGAAAGCGTTAAGCTACTAAAAAACAAAACTTAGAGTGTTTATGTACAGATAGACATTGCTATAAAACACTGAATTGGCTAGGCGATAAATGCTAAAACAATGATATAGTTAAGCTATTTAATTGGCTTAATAATAAGATGGACTGCAAAGCCATCATTTCAATTCTGGTGAAGAGTTTGAGATCACTATGAATCGATATGTTTAGCTGTACAATTAGGAATTACAACAATCACTATTAGATAATAAAACTTCATTGCAGTCTGTGAAAGATTGCTTCAAAGTTAACCATCTTATTTATTCAAAATAAAAACCATACTATCTTCTGGGATGCACTTATATTACAACTTTTTTAAGCAGAATCTCATTCTCTATAATAATGCATAATATCTAATAACTGCTAATTAAGTTTAAAGATAACGGTATTTAGGAAACACTTGATGGAATTAGTTAAAGAACTTTTTTTTGCACTTTGGCATCAAGATTACAATATGCTAATGAATCCTTCATTAATATGGGCTATCTACATTATATTATTTACAATATTATTTTTAGAAAATGGAATATTACCTGCTGCTTTTTTACCTGGCGACAGCCTACTCATCCTAGTAGGAGTTTTAATAGCCAAAGGCACTATCAATTATCCATTGACAATTATTATCTTAACTGCTGGTGCTAGTTTAGGTTGCTGGGTTGGATATCTTCAAGGTAAATGGCTGGGAAATAATAAAATCGTGAAAAGCTGGCTTTCTCATCTACCTGAACATTATCAGCAACGTGCTTATAGCCTTTTTCATCGCCATGGCTTAGCAGCATTACTTATTGGTCGTTTTCTTGCTTTTATCAGGACAATTCTACCTATCATAGCCGGTCTATCAGGATTACCTAATAGACGCTTTCAGTTTTTTAATTGCCTTAGTGGATTACTTTGGGTATGGATTTTATCTACTATTGGTTATAGTTTTGGCAAGAGTCCTCTTTTTCAATACTACGAACATCAAATTATGAGTATTTTAATGATAATCCCGATTATTTTGCTTTTTATTGGTCTAATAGGCAGTATTGCCATAGCACTAAAGAAAAAATTTAATCGTAGTAATCTTTAAATTCAACAAACTTATACTATTTCTCACTTTCCTAATAAAAAAATCTCTTTCGGTCAAACCGTTTATAAACTTTTGATGCTAATATATTTATTTTTATATTTCAACATAACAAATTAAGTTATCATCATTTTTGTATATCTGGTTTAGAAGATGATGTCATATCTCCTGTTAATTGATTTCATAAATAATTTCAACATAGAGAGATGATATAAAATGAAAAGTCCTACCATACATGTTTCCACGAAACTAGATATTACCTATGATCCATTGTATGAATTCATCCGTAATGGTTTCAGACAGCTTAATAGCTACAGCCTCTGAAGCTAAGCTCGAAAGGATGTTACGACAACGTGCTGAATGCCGTCTTGTTGACTGCCTGCACATGCCGTTGTCATTAATATGGTTATTTGCCACAAACAAGTATACAAACTTATATTTGTGATCTTGAGATTAAACCATCTAAGATCATGGATAAGGATCTTAGTGGCAATGGAATATGTTTCACAACAACTCATTGCTAACGCCTTATTTAAAGCGTGCAAAAAACGTCAAAGAGTTGCTATCCATGCCTGTACCTGCTAAGCATATCCCAGGAAAGATTTTCACGAAGAACATTGGAGTTTCTCAATGGAAAAGGATATCGTCTCTTTGCTAGCAGCATCAGCAGACTTAAACAGCAATGCCTTAATGGCATACAGGCAATGGTGCCTATGTAATTGATTTAAGCAATACGCGCTACGTTTATTTTTTAGGTGATGGCATAGATTGTTCCCTATCAGGAAAGCTGATCGCCTTGCCTGCTGCTCATTATCATCCTCACTCAGCATGGAGGTAAGAAGCTAATTGTGCTCAAAAAAAGCTTATTAAAAACAAGAAAGCAAACTTAGCCACATTTCTCAAACCTGCAAGTACATGGCTTAACTGTATCGCTATGTCTTGCTACAGAAACATTGTTCTTGGCTTTTGAAATGCAATTGGCAAGGATATTTTAGGACATACAGCACCAACCAGCTCTTTTGTGTACAAAAATGGATAATATGCTGACTATAACTTCAAACTGGTGGATGCAAACGAAAGTTAAGGCTGAAAGCTGTTAGGAAATGAGGTCTGCTCTAACTAACAGAAAGCTATGATACCAGCTAATATAAAGCCATTATTATTTTTGTTTGGGAGGTTTTAGAGAAAGGTATCTCATGGATTGATATGAAGAACCCGTAGAAAAATTAAGAAGAACTGATGGTATTCTACGAATTAAAGTCATAGAAGTTGGTGTCTAATTAAGAAGGACTAAGAATGCACCAGAAGAACTATAGTTCTAGAAAAATAATCCTTTGCTATTTTTAAGCTCCTCTCCCGTTTGCTCAAAAAATCTGTAAACAGGTTAATGGGAGTTGACTTGTTTGACCATTATGGTAAACAACGTCAAATTTGAGGATGTAAAACAGATTTACAAAGTATAAATAATTAAAAATAAACTAACAAAATCACACTAGATTTGCTAATAACTCATCACTTTTAAAATATTATTTATATTGTGTTACTGCTTCCGTGTTTCATCAGAGCACCCACATAAGATAAATCTAATAAGTTGTATGTTGAAATCGACAAAACATTTCCAATGAACCATATAGATAGTGTTCTATCTAACATGGAAAAACCAGAAAACACAAGAGATGAGGAGATAAAAGAAAATAATAAATCGCAGTCTTAATCAGATGAGATTACCAGAGTCATGTGAGCTATAAATGAGATTTTTGAAAACTTTAATGCAGAATGCATTAGCTGTTTTTTGAGCCGATCATTAGTAAATAGTCCATCATTTGCTAAAATATAGCTAAATGGGATAAAACCTTCGCCAGCAAGCATGAAATTAATCACATCTTATCTAATAAGACTAGATAATCAAAGAGTTATTGCTAAGGAATTATTCCACATTTAAAATATGAACAATTTTATCATCCTTTTATAAGATGATCAGTTGAATAAATACCATTGTGTAGTTCGTTTTATTTACCGAATTATCTGCCATGAAGATAATTATTTAAAACCACAACAATTTAAATAGAGACGCGACTACAACTTTCAATGCAAGAAAGGCAACAACCTTTGGCAACATAGCCAATCATCAACATCATCTTTGTTTACCCTTCAGCAACTGTAAATTAGGATATACCATAACGCTTAGCCAAATTAAACGCAAGCTCTTTGCTGGCCTAAAGAGCAGCTCGGATTTTAAGTGTTGTAGTTGCATGATAATAGATAGTCTCATAATCAGGATATTTTTCCATCAACTATATGCCATCCACCATGCCATCTTTCATGAAGATGGCTATGGACTAGTGTCTATATAATGACTCGTGGCAAAACTAGTTTAATAAAAAACAATAACATTTTATTAAAAATAAATTAAATATTAAGAATATATTAATTATAATCTATATAATATAATTATATTTTGCTCATTAAAATTGGCATCTATAATTGAAAGATACTGTTTACATTAAAAAAATATATTAGTCCGTTTTAATATCATTACATTACCTATCCTGATTTTAATTAGCTTTATTGGATTATTACTAATTTGGGTTACTTACTAAAAAAAGTAGCTAATATATTAATATCCTCTACTTGATTAACTATTCTGTTACTAAGCCTTCAAGCTTTAGCTAAAAATTACTACTGTTGACAAAAGCCATGTTTAACAAATGTTATAAACTTTTACATCTTTTACATCTTAAAAATAAAAAACATCCCATATATCGTTGTATATGGACTGGGATTAATTACAATTCTAATTGGCTGTCACAATGAGCGCTAACCTTATTAATAATAGCCTAGTAATAATAGCCTAGATAGAGTTATAGAAGAAATCATACTGTATTTCCAATATCCAGGAGCCAAATTAATTTTTACTGACTTTGTGGTGTGGCAAAACCAACGTAATAACAATTTAATAAATAATGCTGAAATAGCAGCAAAACTCGCGCTATCGTTAGAGCTTCAGAACTACCTATCATTACTTTAATTAAAGCTAAAGCATCCAAGAAGAAACCGTCTAACCTTGAAGTAGAAAAAGAAAAAATTATTAGGCAGCCACTTTTTTTCTATTAAAAGTTACTTTAGATAATCACATATGGCACACGGTGAACGTTTTTTCTAAAAAAGCCATTCATATATACTGAGCCTACAAATCAACTTACCATTACAAGCTTTAAAAAAATTCTTCCAATCGATTTATTTTTCTATTCAGAACGCTCTTGGTATAAATTTATTTGCTCAATATGGCAGTAAATAAAAATTAAAAATATACAACTGCTAATGCTTGGTTTTTATAATTTACTGGAATAAATAGTTTTAAAAAATCTGTGACATCAATATAATTTTAACTAGAAAAAAATGCTTTCCGAACAGCATCGAGATCCTGGTAATTATCGACACCATGGCTTGGTGTTTTAACTGCTATTGCAACATGAATTTTTTCGCCATACCACAGTACACGCAACTGCTCAAGCATTTCTATCGTCTCTAATGAACTTGTAGTCCATCGAATATAACGACGAATAAAGCCAGCACGATAACCATAAATACCTATATGACGCAAAAAATTCTGGCTAATTTCTATTTTACTAACTGTAAAGCGATCACGTTCCCATGGAATAGCAGCTCTAGAAAAATATAAGGCGTTGCTCTGTTTATTTATTACCACTTTTACAATAGCCGGATCAAATACTTCATGTGGATCATTTATTGGTGCCGCTAATGTTGCCATACCGACGTTATTTAGCATTAGATTGTTAGCTAACTGATTAATTATTTCTGGTGGAATTAAAGGTTCATCACCTTGAACATTGATAATAATTTCTTTATCAGAAAATTTATATTTTTCAATAACTTCTGCTAATCTTTCAGTACCTGATTGGTGAGAAAGCTTGGTCATGCAGACTTCACCATTAGCCGCTTTCACAACATCAAATACTGCCTGATGATCAGTCGCCACAATAACACGAGTTGCATCTGACATTAGAGCTCTTTCCATTACTCTAATAATCATAGGTTTTCCATGAATATCAGCTAACGACTTGCCAGGTAATCGATTAGAAGTAAAACGCGCAGGAATAATGACTGTGAACATCTTATTTTTCTTCATCTAAAAGCAACTTACGAGCCTCTTCTTTTAAGAGTACCGGTATATTATTACGCACAGGATAAGCCAGATGATCAAATTTACAGATAAGCTCTAAATTTTCTTTATCATAGACTAATTTGCCATGACAAACAGGACAAGCAATGATATTAAGTAGATGATGATCCATATATTCCTCATCAAAAACGTAAATTACGATAACACTAGACTAGCATAAACATCCATCAGCGTTAATTTTAATTATCTGCGATAATCTGTATTTATAACTAATCCGATAATTTAGCAGCTCTAAATAAGCTAAAAATTCATAATAAATAACATCAACGGCAACAATACACAATAAAGATTACGCGTAACAAAAAATTCAGTACACATGTCTTCTTAAGACATGCATTTATTACTGTTAGCAATAACTTAATGATTAACATAGATATATTCTCTCGGCACATATTTACCCATTGTAAATAAATCTATAAGCTTGTTTCATACTAATGCATTTTACGCAACCAAATTATTTGTAATTAAATATTATAAAAAAACTTTTTCTACTATGAAAAAAATTTTCATTTTCTTCTAATTCTTCTTTTATGTAGCTTTCTATAACAAACCAGATTTTTTCTTTCACCAAATATTCTTAATATCATAGTAGTAGTTTTATATAAAAAGGCTATCTTGACAAAGATTGTTGGTAGGAAAATCCATTATATTAATATGAAGGATTTTCTATAGAGGTTCTAATAAAAAAACAAATAGTCATACAAATCAAAGAGACTCTTTCTTCATTTCCTCTTACCAACATAAAGCTGCATCTCATTAGTTGGTTCTACGACAATATGGAGGATGATGTCGATTCATACATTGAAACAATTCATTTCACTTTTATCCTGATCACCTATATTGTCACAGTGAACATTTTGTCTGCTGAATACACTTATTAATGTTACAGTGATATCACTCATAAAATTCATGATTGCAGAAAAAAGTTAACAATCTTAGTGGAAATCCTATAGTGAAAAACTACACCATAATGATAAATTGGCTACTTATCTACGATGTATGTTAAATAGCTTAACTTTATGAAAGTCAGCGAAACAAATACGCATTGATTTGAAAATAATATTTAGATAGCATCGCTTCTTCCTTGCTTCAGCAGCAACAGCTAACATAAATAGGCTAAGTGGGTTTCTTTTAGTCAAGAAAACATTTCCCAGGAATCCTTTAAAGGAAAGCGTTATATATCTAATATAGAAAAACTAAAAGATACGTAAAAAGAAGAGATAAAAGGAAAGAACAAACGGCGCTGCCTTCATCATTAAAGTTCAACAATGTATTATGTGAGCGATGAGATTTTTGAAAAAAAGAATCCAAGATTGAGTTATTAGCAAATCTAGTGTATGTCTGTTAGACTACTTTTTACTCTAATGCTTCGTGAATCAGTTCTATATTTTTATATTTGACGTTGTTTAGCACCATGGTCCACATGTTAAATTTATTAACCGCCTCGAGTTTTTCTGCCAGGACTAGAGCGTTTAAATACCATTAAAAAAGTTGTTTTTCTTAAATCATAGTTCTTTTCATGTTGGCTTATTAGCCTTGCTGTTGTAAAACTCAATTCAATCTGATTTGTCATTCTTATTTGACGCCAAGTGTGCTAAATGCAAATCGTAGAATTCCAGCTGTTTTTCTAGATCTTTCTTCATCTTCTTCATCTATGAAGTGGTACTTTGCTGACTGAGAACTGTGCCAACAAAACATCAAGTGTTTTATTAGAGAGATCATGGCTTATCTGCTACCAAGACACACACCAGCACACTTCCACCAGCCTATAAGCTCAGCCTTAACTTTTATTTTCATTTCTTTGCAGAATGAAGTCAGTACATTAGATGTTTTATGTACCAAACAGAGAGTTTGTGCTTAGCACTCACAGGAATATCTTTGCCATTTGATTCCAAAAACCAATTTGCAGTATCTCCTATAGCAACCCCGGGAAATACGGTTAAGCCATTGCGAGTAGGCCATTGAAAAGTTCGGACAACTTAGTTTTTGACTTTCAATAAACATCTTTAACCGCAACTAGCTTCTTAACGTCCATCGTCCATGTTTACTGCCGCAGATACTAAGCAGTATACAAAATCCAATTATTTTGCCTAACAGAAGTATTTGGCATAGTGGCTAAAGAAAATAAATGTAGCATATATCGTTTAAATTTGCAGGCAGTATATTGAAGTGATCTTAAAGACATTGTTATTTCAGTCTGATTGAAACTGTCAGAGAGGCCTATATGCTTTTTCACTGAAAAGCAGCCATATAGATTCGTAAAAATCATCAGTAGATATGCTTAGTGCATGTGCAGCTAGTAGAAACACTTCGACGATTTTTGCACCCTCAGAGATAAGGCGGTAACAACGAGCTTTTTAACCATATTGCGTTGACACTGCAACATCCCACATGTTGTTTAATTTCAAGATCATAAAAATATTAATCTGTATGGATGTATGGTTATTCACTGTTGTGAATAACCATTATTGATGAGCTTACGCAAGAGATTAAAGGTAATATCTAGTTTTACAGATATCTATAGAATAGACTTTTCAATGGCATTTCAATCTCTAATGAGATAGAAATATATTACGAAATTGATTACCAGGATACGGCTGGTATCTTTAAAATCTAATACAGCAGAAATGATCATCACTTGTTTATATGCTAAGTCAATATTTTTGCTGATAAACCTTAAACAGGAATTGGTTTATATTTACATAATGATGACATCAATAAAACGAAAAAATCTCAAGTTAGTGCCATGCTATTAAAATATCTGACCTCATTAAGACTAAGACTATCCTAATTAAATTACAAAACTTCTTTCGCCTTGAATTTAGCCAACCTGGTTGTATTTTCAAATTTAGAGCTGTAATTGAAAACTAGTGGTTATTAGATACTTAACATCTAGCTAAAATTCAAAGACAAAAATAGTTAAGAAATTTTTTCCTTTACAATTTCAATTGACGAAAGTAGCATCACAGTTAAATCTCATATATAGAGAACAGCTTAAAGTTACCAATAACATTAAACTATTTAAGTTGGCAATCAAACCAAAACAAGGTTTATAACATGTTCCTTATTTTGAGCAAGGAAAACTGTTAAAAATGTCTTGGAAACGATCACAGAAAATAACACCCGAAAGTACAATTAAAAGACTATTGATAATGCAAGTTTATAAGTGATTCTATTTGATGATTAATAAAAAACAAGGCAATCATATATCATGTCTATTTCTTGTTTTAAAACTAAAAATTAATAAAAAAGGCATTATTATTATTGCTGATAACCACAAAAAAAATAAATTTTAAACATCAAACAAGTTATGCTTATTTCTGCTATATGTGGTTTCTGAGATGTCTCAGGATCCTTCTAATTGATTTAGTGAATTATTTTAACAATAAAGAAATGATATAGCATGTGAAAAATCTACACTATAAATATCCGAAAAACCAACTACTACCTATAATCTATTGCATAAACTCATCAGTAACGGTTATTTATCATATCGAAACACACAGATTACTATTGACGATGTTGATATTAAAATGATTAAGATCATAGATCGCATTGGCAACTTAATATGCTTCAAAACTTTGTTGCTACCGCTTTATATAAGGTGTGCAAAAATTGTCGAAGTGTTGCTGCTAACTGCTTGCACCTAGTAGGTATATCCCACTGATGATTTTTACGAATCTATATGGCTGCTTTTCAGTGAAAAAGAATATAGGCCTCTCTCTGACAGTTTCAATCAGACTGAAATAGAAATATCTTTAAGATCACTTCAATATACTGCCTGCAAATTTAAACGATATATGCTACATTTATTTTCTTTAGCCACTATGCCCGATACTTCTGTTAGGCAAAATAATTGGATTTTGTATACTGCTTAGTATCTGCGGCAGTAAACATGGACGATGGACGCAAGTAGCTAGTTGTGATTAAAAATGCTTATTGAGAGTTAGAAACGAAGTTTGCTGAACTTTTCAATGGCCTACTCGCAATGGCTTAACCGTATTTCCCAGGCTTGTTATGTTATGATAGATAACCTGCTAATTGATTTTTAGAATTCAATGCAAAGATATTCTTGAATACGAAGCACAAACGCTCTGTTGGTATAGAAAGCACCTAATATGCTTGCTTTATTCCTATAAAAGCATGCAACCAAAAATTAAAGATGAGCTGTAGTGTGGTGATGAAAAAGGTCTGATTATCAGAGAGGCGTGATACAGCTAATAAAACCATTGATATCTTGTTGGCAAAGTTTTTTAGAGAAGTCTTCATTCAATGATGAATGAGCCAAAGAAAGATCTAGAATAACTACTGGCATTCTAGGACTTCCAGTCGGAACACTAGAACTGCTCGTCAATAATAACAACGTATCTGATTAAATCGATTTTTAAAAAAATTGAGCCTATAAAGCGATGCGCAATAACTACTGTCTAGCTTTTAAGAAAAAGAACCTTTTAAATGATATTTAAAAACTATTAGAATTTGCTCAAAAAAGCTAGAAGCCAGTTAAAAAAGGATTGACCTGTTTTAACTCTGGTGGTAAACAACGTTAAATTAAGAACGCAAAACAGATACACTAAGCATCATAAGTAGAACTTGAATTTATCATTAATCACAAAATTTTCTAATAACTCAAGCATAATTTATTACTAATAGCAGAACCAATATTATTGAATACCATTGTTATGTCATTTTATTAATAATAAGTAAGTTAAGAAGTTTTCTTAAAAACAAGCAAAATAAGAATTTTATCTTCAATGAAATTTATTTTTAATTGACTACATCTAAATAAAATTTTATATAATAAGATGAATTATAATGAACTTTAACAGGAGCGTTAAAAAGATGAAAAAAAGATTAATGATATGCCTTCTTTGCACTTTAATATCACCAGCAAGTTATTCGTTAGAAAAATTTCAAGATTATGAATTGACTCAGGTATTAATTTTAAGTAGGCATAATTTAAGAGCACCAATAGTATATAAAGATATATTAACACGTGCAACAAATAAACTTTGGCCTATTTGGCATACTAAATATGGAAATCTTACGGCTAAAGGTAGCCAGTTAGAAATTTATATGGGAAACTACTTTAGATATTGGTTTTATAGGGTAGATCTCTTGCCACGAGATCAATGTCCAGACTCAAATAATGTTTATATTTATGCGAATAATCAACAACGCACTATTGCTACAGCTCAATCTTTTATTAAAGGCGCATTTCCTGATTGCCAAATTAAAGCTTTTTATCGCTCAGATATAAGCGAAGGAAAGTTCGATCCTATTTTTGATCCAGTTATCACTAACAGCACTGAAGAATTTAAACACCAAGCTACAATCGCTATGACAGAACAATTAGCACATTTAGATTTAGCTGAAGCTTATAATCAAGTTTCAACAATATTGGACTTTAAGAATTCAACGCTGTGTAAAAAAGATAAGTTGTGCGATCTAGTTAACTCTCCTAATACAATGATTATTAGTGCTGATAAACAGCCAGTTGTGTTTGGGCCGTTAGGATTAATGACAAATATTGTAGATATATTTGATCTCCAGTATTATGAAGGCTTTTCTACAAAAGATGTAGCATGGGGAACCATTAATACACCAGAGCAATGGAAAACACTTAATAAAATTAAAAATAGCTATTATAAAGTTGCATTTAAAACTAAAATTATTGCTAAGAATATAGCCAAGCCCCTATTAAATTATATTAACTTGCATTTTGTTAAACAACCTAACAAAGGAAAATCAAAATTACTTATTATGTTTGGTCATGATTCAAATATTGCATCAGTCATGTCTGCTTTGAATTTTGCCCCTTATCAATTGCCTGAACAATATGAAAATACACCAATTGGTGGAAAATTAGTGTTTCAGCGTTGGCATAATAAGAAAACTAATAAAGATTACCTAAAAACTGAATATATTTATCAGTCAGTAAATCAATTGCGCGATGAGATACCATTGACATTGAATAATCCTCCAAAACAGGTCATTTTATCGCTTCAAAATTGCCAAATTGATAAAAGTGGCTTATGCAAGTGGGATGACTTTGAAAAAAGCATGCAAGAAGCATTAAACTAATAAACTTCATTTTGATTAAATAAAAAGCAGCGTTCTGGGTGGGGTTGTCGTCCAACGCTGCTTTTTATTCAAATTCAGCACGTAAGTTAATATTTCTATGGTTATTTTTTTGACCAATAAAAAAATTTTTCTATCTAAATTTTAATTAATCTATAAAAAGTGAGTTATCCTTATTTATGATGTATTGGATTTTCTGTTAGATTGCGCCATATCTACCACTAATTGATTTTGTTTATGATTCAAGCAACAGATAGATAATATGTCATAAAAAGTCTACTATACAAGGTACCTAAGAAACTAGATATTAGCGGTAGACTACATGGTATTAGCTCATACGTAACGATTATTATCACAGCAAAACATACAGACTCCTATTGGCAATCTTGAGAGATTAAAGTTCTTAAAATCATGGAGATCGCAGCGCCTAATGTGAGTAAGATTCAATTGCTTACTATTGTTATCTAATTACCTGAAGCGGACAAAAAGCTGCGAAAAGTTGCTATCATATCTGTCATATACACGAAACATCATATCAGATGATGATTTGGGTATTTCTATGCCAAGAAAGACATAATCAGTAGATCGAAATAGCAATGGCTTGAAGAACATGGGCAATGGTGCCTGCTTGGATTTAAGCGATACGCGCGATATTTATTTCTTGTCCAATGGCATATTATATAGTTCTGTTAGGCAAGATAATCACCTTTTTCTGCCACTCATTATCAACGTCACCAAGCATAAAAATAAGGAGCCAGTTATGGTTAAAGATGCTTCTAAATAGTTAGAAGCTAACTGAGAATAACTTCTCAATAGCTTGTTAGCACAGTATGTGGCTTAACAACCGTCTCTCCCAGGCTTTATTATGATAGACGATGTCCTTTGTTTTTAAAATTCAATTGCAAAGACATGCCTCTGGACGGACATGCAGTACAAACATTCTTGGATATATAAATAGCTAATCTGCAACCTTCACTTCCTAAAAGTATTCAATCAAAAATTAAGGCTGAGAGCTATGTGAGGTTTGATTAGCAAGAGACACTCGATGCCGCTAATAAAACTCTTGATATTTTATTAGCCAGCTTTTTATCCAAAAAAAATATCTCATCTCATGAGTGATGGAAAAGCTTAAGAAAGATCTAGAAGAACTGGTAGAATTTTATTCTACGACTTCTCGTCATAGCATTAGGCGTTAATAAGAACAAGGAATCCAATTGAATCGTCTTTTGCGATAGTCAAGCCACGAAGCTTAGGTGTTTGAAGAACTATGGTTTTAGAAAAACAACATTTTCAATACTATTTAACTGCTACAGTCTGCTCAAAAAAAACCTGAAACAAGATATAATGGGAATATGGATAGGATTTTACCTACTTAAATATGATATATGAGGTAAACAACGTCTAATTTTAGAATGGAGAATAGAGTCACCGAAGCCTCAGAGCGCAGGTAGGCTACTTGTACGACAGATTTGCTAATAACTTTCAGTTGATTAGTAAAAAAATTATCTAAGGAAACCCTAGTAACTGGTTTGACTACACAGCTAGTTGTAGTTATTAATTGTGCATGTTGTAAAGATCATCATAAAGCGATGGCATACCTGTTGGTCTTGTTTTAAAGCGACGATGCAACCACATATATTGTTCAGGTGCATGCATAATCTGTTTTTCAATTAATTCATTCATAAAAACTGCTGTAGAAATTTCATCATGCTGTGCAAAATTAATTATTGCTGGTTGAATAAGTAATTCATAACCCTTTGCCTTAGCTAAGCGCTTTGGGATAAAAGGTATTATAGCAGGATTGGTAAGTTTAGCCAGAATATGTGTACCTATGGTAGTAGCCGTATCTTTGACAGCAAAAAAAGGCACAAAAACACTTTTTTTAGGACCATAATCATGATCTGGCGCATACCATAAAATTTCTCCTTGTTTGAGGCTACGTATCATGCCTTTTACATCTTTGCGATCAAGCATAAATTTGTTAGAACGCAACCGTCCTCTGGTTTGCAACCAATCAATTACCGGATTATTATTTGGGCGATATACACCAATACCCGGATTTAATATACCAAAGATACGAGCACCTAATTCAAGAGTTAAAAAATGAATTCCTACTACAATGATCCCTTGGCCTGTCAGCTGAATTTTTTCAATATTCTTCTGCCCTTTAATAATAAACAAACTTTGTATACGTCTATTAGACCAGAACCATGCCATACCAGTCTCAAATAATCCCATACCAAGCGATTCAAAATTTTCATTGATCATTTGCTGGCGTTGCTGTGCATTCATAGTAGGAAAGCATAGTTCTAAATTACGTTTTACAATTTGTAGTCGTTTTTTTAGAAAGTATTTAGATAAGCGTCCAAGTTGAGTTCCTAGACAATATATAACTGGATAAGGTAGTAAAACTAGTAAATAAAGAACTATAATACCTAACCATGTTAGGCAATATTGAGGATGTAAATATGAAATTTTTAATGGAGATACTTTTATCATCTTTGTTTTGTTTAGTTAAAATTAATATAGCTATGTTAGCAAAGGTTATTACTTTACTTGCATAGCAATTTTTAAGAACGCCTATAATTTCAATTGTTGTGGTTTCAAAGAATCTTCTCCAGAACAGATAATTCGGTAAATAAAACAACCATACATACACCACAGAATCCACTCAGATATCATTTTAATAAGCTGACATAACTAACTCTTAACAGTTTAAATATAGAATTTTTTACCAACAAACTCTGCGATTATCAAATCTTATTAAGGCGATTCTGACTAATTTCATGCTCGCTAGAAAAGGTTTTTTACAATTTAGCACCATCCAAGGTTAGAATTGACTCTTTATCAATGATTTGCTCAAGAAAACAGTTAATACATTGTGCATTAAACTCCTCAAGAATTTCATCTGTCACATAACACAATATCGATTTTTTGTGACAAAGACAGTTGGATTCATTCTTTCATTTTATAATATCCTACTCTCCAGTGTTTTCTGTCTTTTCTATGTGGGATATAATAATTACATTTAAATAGAATTCAGAAAAAATATTTCGTTAACTTCAACAATACCATTTAGTTTATTTAAAAGTTAACTGTGGTCATAAAACCAAGAAAGCAGTGATGCCACTCTAAACACTGTTTTCAAATCAATGACTATTTATTTTTCTAACTCCAGTAAAGTCAAGCTATTCAACACCCATATGATAGATAACTAAGCCCATTTATTCTTGTGATATAATTTTCATAGAAAACTTCCACCAAGATTGTTAAATCTTTTCATGAAATTCTAGGATTGCGAAACAATATCGCCATATTATTAATAATAGTTCCACACAGAATAACATTTTTAGCATGAGAATATTGGCAGGATAAAAGTGGAATGAGTTGCTTCAATGCATGATTCGATATCATCTGACAGAATTTCTGCCGAACCAACACTAATAAGCTGTAGATTTATATTGGAATGCAGTCAGTAAAGACTCTCTTTGATCTGTACAACTGTTTAGTTGTTCATACCAACCTCTGTAGCGAAAACACATAATAAAGTATAATGAATTTCTACCAACAACCTTTACCAACATAGCTAAATTTAATCGATATTTACTTTTTATCCTTGCCTTGTTTTATCATCCATTTCTATACATTTTTCTCTAATGATGTTAGAACACTGCCATATGATATAACTTTGAAGTGAAATAGTTCGGATAACTTATTAAAGATTATATATTGAGGTGTTTTATTAGTGATCTGAGGTGCAAATGAAATAAAATAATAATAAGCACGATAATAATTGGTCATGCTTATTTTAAATAAATAAAAACCAAGAAAAAACTATGCTCATTTCTGGTATAGGGTATTTCAGAGATGCGGTTGCTATCCTGCTAATTGACTTCGTGGAAGATTACAATATTAGAGAGATGATATGGCATAAAAATCCACTATACAGGTCAAGTATAAGCAATAATAGATATTACATGTGATCTTTTGCATGAACTAATCTCTAATGGCACCAAAAAGCTGGTAGGCAGAACAGACATTGAAGTTGAACTCGAAGATAGCTATGTGTACTATGCAATAACATCCTGTTAAACTAGTCACACCATTGTTAACATGCTCCTCCTCCTATTACGTCATCCACAACAGTTGTTTTCCACACCAATTATAAATACAGTTGTACTGTACTGGCGATATTGAGATTAAAGTGCCTAAGGTATATGGATCTTAAATTAACTAACAGGAATATGCCTTAACAGATCGTTTCTAGCGCCTTATCTAAAGCGTGCAAAAACCTCAAATAGTTGCTAGTATGTCTGTACCTGCTAAGTATCCACATCCATAATTTTCATAAAGCTTTTTTTGTAGGTTTTCAGTGAAAAAGCATATGGTCTTTCTGCAGTTACACCATCATCAGATTGAAATAGGAATGGCTTGAAAATCATAGGCAATTGTTCTTGCTTAGATTTAAACTATACGCGCGATATTTATTTCTTACACGATGGCATATATAGTTCTGTTAGGTAAGATAACAACCCTTGCCTGCTGCTAATTATCACAATCACAAAGCATGTACGTAAGGAGCTAGTTAGGATTGAAGAGATACTTATCAATAGTTATAAGCGAACTTAGCAGAACTTTCTTAATGGCTTGCGAGCACAGCATGTGGCTTAACTGTTTCTCCAAGGCTTTATTAGGATAAACTATGTCCTTGGTTTTTGAAATTCAATGACAAAGATCTCACAGGACATTCAGTACCAACACTGTTGAACAGACAAAATAGCTAACGTGCTGCCTTCACTTCCCAAAAGCATGCAATTGAAACTTAAGCCAGAACTTTGCACTGTAGCTCTTGCTAGCAGAGAGCAATGATGCCACTAATAAAAGCATTGATCTTTTATTATCAAGCTTTTTAATGAAGCATCTCCTCTTCTGGAGTGATAAAGAGGCTTAAGAAAGATCTGTAAAGAGCTGCTAGCATTTGCTCTACGATTTCTAGTCAGAGCATTTTGCGCGTCAATAAGAACGACGAATCCGATTAAATCGTTTTTGCAACAATCAGGCTACGAAGACGACGTAAAAAGAACTTTAGTTTTTAGTTTAAGAAAAACAACCATTTCAACACTATTTAACTGCTACAGTCTGCTAAAAAAAACTAAAACCGGCGAAGTGTAAAGCTAAGTGGAAGGAGAAATGGAAGGCAATTTCAGTTACTTTACCTCATGGAGGTAAACAATGTCTAATTTTAGAATGGAGAACAAATTTACGAAGCATCATAGCGGAGTTAGCCTGAGCGTTGAGGTATTATACCATATCTGCTAATAATTTTAAGCAACTACCTAAAAATATTTTTTTCTAATTGGCTTAGATGTAAATTTCAGGCATTCATAAATAAATCTGCTGGAGAACTTCAGCCATTGGTTAAAAAAATTATTAGTCTTAGCTTGGAATGCATTAGAGAGTTTGAACTATTAAAACATTGTAATGCTTGTTCTAGAAGAGTTTCTTATTCCTAAGCGACCAACATGGAAACAAATATACGATTAATTGAAATAAATTTAACATCTTCATGAGAAGATTTTTACCTAAACTGGCTAAAATAAAACTAAGAATAATTTTATTACGCAAGTCCATAAGTCCAGCACATACTAAATATTATTTTAAAAATGGCGTTTTAGTAGTTTCTGTAGGAGTTTTATACACGGCCTAAAGTTAGCACTTCCAATATTGAGTTACCTCCAGTTACTGGCAAACCCAAATTAATATTCCTTGATATAGTACCTCAAGGAAATCAATAAGATTGTTAACTCATAGATAACTATAACTCAACCTATCAATCTGTTAGTCAACGCTCATAAGAACGGATATCTTCCGAAGAAATCATTAACATAAATATTGCAAATGTCTACTAAAGACTTTTCAAGCCTAACCACACTAAAAACTCAGAAAACAAACCACAAATATCTATCGCAAATAATTTTTCTAATAAAGGTTACACTGGATAAACCAAAGTATCTTATTAAGCAAGATGGAGTATCTATGAACTGCATCGCAGAAATCACAACCGTGCGTTAAAAACTGATAGACTTAAATATTCCTTTTTAAGGCATTCCAGTGAAGTACACCCTTTTCGAGAAAATGGATACTATGCTTTGATAAGCACTGTTTATTCAAATAACGCTGTTGCAGGCAGGATATCAGTTTACGGAAAATAAATTCAGATGAAAACTAAAATACCTAATTTTGCCTAATAGAAAAATTAACGCAAACGGAGTAAGTCAAACGGATTATAAAGAATTCGAACATTCCTAAACGCTTTGTCGATCTCATACAGGATAACTACAACGCACTGAATTTCAAATTCAGTACATTGCTTAAAACTTTGCAATAGCTATGCAATATATTGACATTAAATGTATTAAGCAGCCTAGCCGTTTACTGATCTAGAGTAAGGCCTGGTATATGCAAA
Organism: Arsenophonus sp.; assembly: GCA_046530935.1. Classification (GTDB taxonomy): domain Bacteria; phylum Pseudomonadota; class Gammaproteobacteria; order Enterobacterales; family Enterobacteriaceae; genus Arsenophonus. The sequence continues at coordinate 36,926 of JBHEQW010000003.1, read as the reverse complement.
ATCTTCTGGAGTTGGCCATTGCAAAGCAGCTTATCCAGACGCACTAAAATTCTTCGGTATTCACAACAGCTTTATGGATTGAAAAGGCATTCAAATCAACCTTGAGTAAAAATAGCGATTGGTCAGAGGTTAGTTGTTATTTAAACATCATATTCATCTTGATTTTTCTCATCATCGATTAAGTCATAAATTCAATTAAGTGTAGCGAAGAGTAAAAACTAATATTCTTAGAAATTATCAATGGCCATGAGGATATGAAAGCTCTGATTCTTATCAGAAATACATCGCAAGAGAAACTATCTAGATTTATCTGGGAGAGCGGGTGATTGACCGCATACTAAACTCTGCGCGGTTTTACTCTGGCATTCATGTTGAAAAGTTACAGATCACCATACATGTTTAGATAACTTAAAGATCAATCAGAAATTAATTTAGATAGCCCACCAGCTATAGAAAGCCCATAGCTGCATTTTCATCTCACAAGACACTTTATATTTTATATTAAAGATAGGTTCTGGACATACGCATATTAAAACCATTAAAGCACTAAATATTGGATTTTGTTTTAAACTAAACGCTGCTCTAGTGTTCTGCTGCCGAAAATGCGCTATACCAGGATTTTTAACTGAAAATCACAATGCACTAAATTACAATTGAAAAAGCCAAAAGGTGTAATCTTCTACAATTAACCATACACAAAGATTATGCAATTTGATGAAGAAAACCTCCAAAACAGTATACCTATCGCACAAGCAAAAAAAACAATTGCGATGTTACTTGCCTTCCAATACATCTAGGAGATGGCTTTGTAAAGCATTAAAAACATCCAATAAATTGCACTTAATCACTCACTGAGTCGACGACTGTCATTTATCTCTACCGAAATTATCAAAGAACGAAAGATAAGTAAGCAATAGCAAAGGAATTGTATTATTTATCTGGCAAACAAGAAGAATGAACACATGGATGAATAATAACGCACTTATAAAGAAATAAAACTCTTAAAAAGAGAGTAAAGCATGATTAAATACATAAATATTTTTATTTAATTCTTATCTCTTTTTTTTATTCCATTCATTTTGTGTACATTAGTGTACTTGAATTTTTACTGTTAATTATAAATATCAATACACGGTTGAACGCATGAGTTTATCACTTCAAAGTTTTTAGATAAAAATTATCAAATAATTTTAGAATAAAAATGATTATTAAAATTTCTTTTTCCATCTAATCGAGTTAGTCATTATTTGGTGCAAAATGCACATCTTGTTTTGCCTTAGCAAGGCAGTAAAAAAATTTAACAGGATGGCACGAAGGAAAGTTGCCGTTAGCAACGGCATACATGAATTATAGTCATCAAAGATTCTTTAGTGAAGTTTTAGTGTTATTGAATCTCTTTTTTCCAGATAATAAAAAAACGAGATATTAATAATTTCTATGTTGATAAGGTTGTTAGCAGAAATCCCCTTATACCGTATGAAGGATTTTCGCTATAGAGCTTGACATGAAAAAGAAAACACTCATACTAGATCAAGAGACTTTTTTTGTTACTTTTTCCTCTCAACATAAATCTGCAGATCATTAATTTGCTTGCTAACAATCTGTAAGATGACATTTATTCATCCAGTGAAACAACTTATTTCACTTTATCTCTAGCCATATTGTGTCAGACGGAACATGTTATTCTATTGTGATATTCATCATTAGGATTATAGAGATATCGCTGCAAAACCATGGATTCCAGAAAAACATTTAAGAATATTACTAGAAGTCCTTTTGGCGAAACTATATTAAAATGATAAATGATTTAGTTATCTGCGAAATCTATATTGAATAGATGAGTTATTAACAAATATGGTGTATGACGGCTTAAGCTTATACTATAATGCTTCATTAATCCGTTCTTCATATCCTTAAAATTGGACGTTGTTTAGAAGAATGGTTCACACAAGCAACTTAAATCTCATTAGCAAGTTCTAACTTTTCTGAAGAAACTGTTGCAACTTAAACGCCATTGGAAATGATTGTTTTTCTCAAATTACAGTTTTCTTCAGTTATCGACTTCTTAGATTTACTATCACAAAAGCCAATTCAATTAGATTTGTCGTTCTTATTGAGAATACACACGGTGCGCCGACAGGACTAGCTAAAATACCAGCAGTTCTTCTCGATCTTTTTCAGCTTTTTCATCGCTACAGAATATTTAGTTGAAAATCTTGCCAACAAAACATTAATGGTAGCCAGTCTCCCCACTAGCAAGGTCTTGAAGATACTCTTAATCCACAGGATCGAAGGGAATTTAGAAACCAAGTCAAGTTAGCTTCTAACTTTCAGCAAGTATCATCTTCGACCTCAAAAGCTCTTTATGTCCCTGCTAAATTACGCTGATAATGCCAGCCGGCAAATCCTATATCTCCTTGCCTTATAGGAGAGTGTATATTACATAAGGCAAGAAATAACCGTATGGCATAATCACTAAAATAACGTAGGCACCATGGCCTGTAATCTTCAAGCCATTGCTGTTTTAGTCTAAGTGCTGGTACTTGTTATAGAGACACACCATGTGCTTTATTCACCGAAAAGCACCACAAAATCTTTATAAAAATTAGTGGTTATAATCTGTCTACTATGACAGAGTATTGTAGAAACTTCTAAAGAAGTTCATACTTCATACAAAGCAGTAGCAACTAGCTATTAAAACATATTTAGTTGCCTCTTCGATTCCTGATCTTAGATGCTTTAATTTCAACATCGCCAATACTAGTCTATATAATATATTCGCTATAGTAAATAATTGTTCCAGACGATAGCATGACAGACATACACGCTAACAAGACGAGTTCTGCATGTTGTTGCAGTTATACCTTTCAAGCGCATCCTCAACAGCGCTAGTTATCACCTGTTTGTCACCCTTGCTTCTACATTGCGTACCTAGTTCGTTCATACAAAGGATCACACCTAATATCTTGTTTCGTGGATACCTCTAGGCTAGATTTTTTCATTCTATATCAACTCTCTATTATTAAATCATTCATAAAATTAATCATGAAGACACAGAACCATCTATAAAAGCTCTCTAAAAGGCTCATATACAAGAAAAATAAGAATAACTTCTTCCTAAGTGAATTTAGGCGTCTTTTAATAACCATTGCTAGTAAAAAAAGTTCAATTTAATGATAAAGAACAGATTTACAAAGCATCATAGCTGAGTATAGTTTGATTTCTATACACCAACTTTGCTAATAAGTCAAAGAGAAAAATGGAGGAGGAGAGATTCGAACTCTCGGATGGTTTCCCATCGACGGTTTTCAAGACCGCTGCCTTCAACCGCTCGGCCACCCCTCCACAATGCTCAAAACTATAAAGACAGCTTGAATAATTGTAAAGCCTTATATAATTTAATCACTTTTTATTTATGCTATAAAATAATTATTTGGTTAATTTATTGATATTTTAATAAAAAACTTGAGAAAAGAGTTTAATTTTGCTAGTATACTAATATTTTTAAATTTAAAAAACATTATATGTTTATATTTGAAGGTCGTGAAATTAATACTGATGCAGATGGCTACCTTAAAAATAGCCAAGAATGGTGTGAATCCATTGGATATCTTTTAGCTAAACAGGAAAATATTTTTTTAACGGAACAACATATGGAAATTATTCGTTTTATTCGTGAATTCTATCTAGAATTTAATATTTCCCCATCTATTCGTATTTTAGTAAAGGCAATTGCTAAAAAATATGGTGAGGATATTGGTAATAGTCGCTATCTTTATCGCCTTTTTCCAAAAGGACCAGCGAAGCAAGCAACAAAATTTGCCGGTTTACCTAAACCGGTAAAATGTATTTGACTTATTACGGTAAGTTCAGAATTAAAAATTCACTGCTTTTTTCCAAAAAAAAATACTTTTCATTTTTATAATATCCAATTTTAGCGACTACTTGTGGCAAGCCTAGCAGCTTACCAAATCCTCTAGTTACTTAATTTGCTATAAAAATATCAAAAGCTTTTATCTTATCGAAAGCTTTTATCTTGACAGTCCATCATATCGATTATAAACCTAGTTTTATAGTTCATCCTCTTTCCAAAATAAAGAGTTATATTATAAGAAAAAACTTATATACATTAAATTAGCCAATTTATAATAATTTTTATCTATCTTTTTAAGTTTAATTCAATCTAATTATAAATAATAACTTCAACATGTTATTTTTATTATCTAAACAACATATACCATCATAGTATAGAGTTTTTAATCTTCTTAGATTAGAATCATTAAGAAACAAGCATAAGAAAGTGATACGATTGAAATCTATATTATTACCCACACATATCATTACCTATAGAATATGCAAGCCTTTAGGAGGTAGCAATGATGACTACCAGTAAATTTAGTATTGGGCAACAAGTAAGGCACAAACTACTAGGTTATCTTGGAGTAATAGTGGACGTTGACGCCAAATACTCTCTTGACAAACCACAATATGATGATATTGCAGCTAATATAGCTCTACGCTCCGCTCCATGGTACCATGTCGTTATGGAAGATGATAATGGCGAAGCTATTCACACTTATCTGGCTGAAGCCCAGATAAGTTATGAAAGTTATGATGAACACCCAGAACATTCATCTTTAGATGAATTGTCAGAATCAATTAAAACTCAACTTAGAGCACCACAATTGCGTAATTAACTAATCTTTGAACAACAAATCAAGGAATATGATTAATCTAGCATCTTCCTTGATCTATTTATCTAAATCTTAGTTAGGTATTTCTATTTTTTGGAAAGCGTTGTTCATCCCAATCACTAATCTAAATCTCTCCACAATTTTTGAGCTTCTTTCATTAATAATACATAACTGTAATCAAAGTACTTTTGGATTAATTAGTATTGCTCTTCAGCAATCTCAAAATCAGTATGTAAATTTCTAAAAAAATCTACCATATCAATTGATATATAGATCTTAACTAAATGGATAGAAACTTTTTAATCGAGTAATTCTTTGCCAACCAGTGTTTTTATATTAACAGAAGAGCCTACATTGTATTCTTTAGTTATAAGATATTTCATTATCATATAACTTGGACGTTTAGCTTTATTAAAAAGTAACATATACAGTATGAACTGCGAAGCTACGCTGCTCATACCATACTGTGCTACGTTCGATCTTTTATCAGGACTAATAAAAATCTATCTAATTTAGTGATCTCTACCTATAAAAGATAATTTCATTAAGTTTTGTTTTGCATTTTTGGAACATATTTAACATCTAGATGTTCAGATAAACTAGACTTATAGCGTTTAAATGCTTTATAGTTCGCTTCTGAGCCAGAAGCGCCTATCCAACTATGCTTTAACATTATCACATAAACTCAACACTCAGTACCTAGATAAACATATATCTATGGCAGATTTAGTAAACGTTGCTCAAAAATTCACGTACTTGTAAGCCTTCCAGAATATCTCCTCAAGAGAAAAAACCTTTGTGTCAGAAAAAAAGATTACTGGCTTCTTCATGAGCAGCCGATAGCATCGGCTGAAAATGATAAGTAATATGGTTATGATCATCAGGCTATGTTGGCAAAGATTGTTGCTAGAAATCCTTATATTATATGAAAAATTTCGCACAGATGGTTCTATGAAAAAGCAAACAATCATATAGATAAAAGGGACTCTATCCTTACTCCATACTAGCATAAAGCTGCATATTATTAATTAGTTCTGCGATAATTTATTATATGAGTTAAAATTGATGAATTGAAGCAACTCATTCCACTTTATCCGGATCATACTGTTACAGTGAACATATTATCTGCTATATGAAATTCATTAAGATTACATCGATATCGTTGCAAAATATACCGATTGCAGACAAACATTTAATAAACTTACTGAAATTCTTCTAATTAAACTACATCACAAGTATAAATCCTTTACTTTATCTCTACGATGTATATTGAATAGATTTGCTTTACATTGTTGGTTAAAGAAGTTGATTTAAAACAGAGTTTAGATGGCATCGCTGCTTCATTGCTTTATCAGCGATAGCCAAAATATATTAAGTAGTATTGTTGAATTCGATGAAATATTTTTCTCTGAATTCTTTAAAAAGAAGAGTTATATCCAACGCAGGAATGCTAGAAAAGAGTAGTAGACCAGGATATAAAAAGAAAAAATAAATCGCACGGCTTTCATTGCCTGAGATCGACAGGTGGTAATATAAGCAATTAAATTCTTAAAAAATTTAATCCAGAGAGTCTGTTAGCCGTTTCTTGAGAAGATCATCGATAAAGTTCATCATTTTCTAGGATGGAACTAAATGGTACGAAACCTTTGCAGTAAGATGAAATTACTCGGCATAGCTTAATAACTTTGAATAATCATAAAACTATTTGTAAAGAATTCTACATTTAACATATGAATAATTATATCAGCAGATTAAAAGTATCTACCTTAGTGAATTTCATGGTGTAGTGTGGGATAGTTTTATTTACCGAATTATATAGCTTGAAAAGCTTACTTAAAACTTCAGTAAGTTGGAATACAAACCTGATTACATATTGCTCTGAAAACCAAGCAACAACATTTGTTAACATAGCAGGTCATTAACATCATTTAGTTTTTTGGTCTTTAGAAAAAGTAAGTTCAAATATGCCATAACGCTTAGCTAAAGTATAAAGTAGATGAAGGATCTTTGCTAACCTAAAAAGAACAGCTTTGATTTTAGGTATTCTACTTGCCTGATGATGTATCTTCATCATCATGATATTTTTTCATGAACTATATATACATCAGTAGCCATCTTGCAATGAATAGGAATGCAGACTAAAATCTATATAATAATTAGAGATCAAACTCATACTAAATCAGCAAATCTAGGATTACTAATATCTAGTTTGATTTCAAAGAATCCAATTTTCAGATCTGGTATAGAGATACTCTAATCTATTAGTGATTTCGTGCTCAACATTCCATACATAAACCATAAATATTAATGGAAGCTACGTGTCTTGATAAGTAGAGGCTTATACGATTAAATATACAGTGCACAAACTTTAGCCATTGGTAAATTTGTGATTTTGATACATTAAACAGCAAGAAAAATTATTTTAATATCTACACTAACAATAAAAGTTGGTTTTTGTAAAATCAAAATAAGCCATTTTAATTAACTTAAGGTTTTTTGTTTTATAGCCAATAATAAATAGCTTTATTTTAGTAAATCAAGGGTTTCCAAATCAAATTTATTAATGATATTTGCTGAGTTAAATATCAATTTAACAATACTAGGTTTTATTCAATCACATGAATAGTATTACTTTGATAGAGCACAGTTTTTCTCATATGGTTTCCATATAGTACAACTAGTAATTAGTAGTGTACTTCTTATTAAAAACACACATTAAATATAAAAAATATGCTAGAGTGATTACAACAAATTATATGGGTTATTAAAAACTCGCCAGTATTTATTTGTTTGTTTTTATTGATAAAAACTAGATTTTTATTTAAAAAAAGTATTTATTAAATTTTAATTAATATTAAATATGATATATTGTTAAATAACTAAATATTAGCAATAATAATAGATGAACTAAAAATGGAAAGTTTTTAGATAGTCAATATCAAAAACATTTGAATACATTATATGTAACATACACAGAATGTATTAAAAAGAATAAATTGAATGCCTTACTTTTTTTCATTCTGAAAAACACGAAAGGCGTTTTTTTTGATGACTATTATTATCCATTCAAAGGTAATTCACATTTCAAATCATGCCTACCTATTAGGTTGCTAACTATTGGTTATTAGTTAATGAAGTTAGCAATCTTAAATTATGGTTTTATTTACAGATTGACTATTAGCATAAAATATCTTATCCTAAAAAAGATCTAATCTCAATTAGATAAAAACATAGTGGTTATATTGATCAATCTAAAGAATTTGCATTTTAGTGATTAACATTAATAATGTTATTGATTACCATTAATAATAAATCACTATTAAATTATTTTTATTTTCATCGTGATTATTAAGCTAAATTATGAATTGAGTTGCTTTTACAGCAAGCACAACAATACCAATAGATGGTCATTATACAGCTTAGTAAGGCTTTTTATCAGGAAGCAACTAAATTTTAATATTAATATCAGTTATTTTTAGACAACGGATCGATCAGATATTAGCCCTTCCCCCATATACTAATATTATTGCATTCAATGAAAATCATTCAGTACTATTCCATCCAGTACACTAAATTATTGAAATAGAAGACCTTAAAGAAAATGTATGGTTTTTTAATTGATTCGCATTCTGAATATTACTGTTATGCAGCAGATATTACGCATACTCTTATACGGCTAAAAATAATGATGAACTCGCTAATTTGATTAACGAATTAGATAGTAAAAACAGATATTGATCGATACAATTAAAACCAGTTTGCATTATATTGCATATCATCAAGAGTTGCATCAACATATTGCATCTTTATTAGTAGATCATATCATTATTCATAATATCTAATAAATAGCCAATATAAAAAAATGGCTTACATTACCATTTTTCTACATTGGTTTAAGCTAGGCCATATTTTTAAATTACAAGTTCATGATATTGCTGGGTTGATGCAAGATAAAACTGGAATTTCTTTGGCTGCACCAGAATATTATTCTTTCTTATGTTGCAAATAGTTCTATCTTAGAACCTGCTATGGTATTAGCTATTGAACATGATCTCTACTTTATAAAGACACTGTTGGCTCCTTGTAGTGAAGGATCGTTAATAAATATTTTAACTTGTATAAAGTTGCATCCATTATTCTCTATGCTGGTATTTGTATTCAAAGATATATCATTATATATGAAAATAAAGTTAAAAATATGATGCAATTTATATTAAAAATAATTAGCTCTTGTTTGATACCAGAAGAATTGATTCTTATTACTGAAAGAATTAAAAAAACTGGTTTATTAGATATCTTGAAAAGATACTAATGGAATTGCTGAAGCAAAATTTTTATCCAAATTATTAAACATAGTTATTTACCAGATGCAACCATCATTGCTGGACATACTATGTGCCTGGTAAGTTGGTGGCCTTATGATTGCTAAAAATTAGGCTTTTTTGATGCTGCCGAGCCAACAAGAATAGCAGGAAGCTGATAATCACTCAGTTTTTTTGTTAGCTATAGCCATTGCTAAAATTACCGTCGTTGTAGTTCGTTATTTTAGCGGCATAAAGTTGAGAACTAGCAGATTAGTTAGAAGTTATACTAATAGCGATCAAAAAATACTTAACCTTTTAAACGCCAAGCAAAAAGTGCTTCAAAATATTATTTAATACATTATGAATGTATGCCTATAAAAATAATTGAGCAATTAATACGATAGTCAGCAAAAAGTGCTGAGCTGTAGCGCAAAAATACAATAAAAACATAATATTAAAAATTTCACTTTCTAGCACAATATTAAACAAAAGTTCACTGATAAATTACGTAATTTGAGTAAGAAAGGCGTATTAAATTTAATTCCTAAATCTTAATGTTATAACTAGATTCTCAAGGAACCACTTATGCATTTTCGAGCCATAACCAGAATTGTAGGGCTACTCGTTATCTTATTTTCTGTTACTATGATTATTCCAGGTATAGTGGCATTGATCTATAGAGATGGATCAGGACGTGCCTTTAGCCAGACCTTTCTTGTTGCATTAATTATAGGTTTATTGCTATGGATACCAAACAGAAATAGTCGACATGATCTAAAACCTAAAGAAGGTTTTCTGATCGTTGCCCTTTTTTGGACCGTGTTAGGTAGCGTTGGAGCATTACCTTTTATTTTTTCTGATCGCCCTCATCTTTCGCTTAGCGATGCTTTTTTTGAATCTTTTTCTGGTTTAACAACAACTGGAGCAACTACATTAATTGGGTTAGATACTTTACCAAAAGCAATACTTTTTTATCGACAGATGTTGCAGTGGTTAGGTGGTATGGGGATCATTGTTTTAGCTGTAGCCATACTACCTTTACTAGGAGTAGGTGGAATGCAGCTTTATCGAGCAGAAATGCCTGGCCCACTTAAAGACAATAAAATGCGCCCAAGAATTGCGGAAACAGCAAAGACACTTTGGTTAATTTATATTTTGCTCACGATAGTCTGTGCAATAGCATTATGGGGTGCTGGCATGGATATTTTTGATGCTATCTCCCATAGCTTTTCTACTGTTGCTATTGGTGGATTTTCTACTCATGACCAAAGTATTGGTTACTTTAATAGCCCTACTATCAATACTATTATTGCTATTTTTTTGCTGATTTCTGGTTGCAATTTTGCTCTTCATTTCTCTGTTTTATCTGGACGTGGTTTGACAATTTACTGGCGCGATCCTGAATTTAGAGTGTTTATTGCTTTTCAATTAGTTTTAATAGTCATTTGTACGTTAGTACTTTTATATCATTCAGTTTATGATTCAGTATTACAAACATTTGATCAAGCCTTTTTTCAGGTTGTCTCTGTGGCAACAACAGCTGGTTTTAGTACCGATGGATTTGCAAATTGGCCGCTTTTTCTACCGATATTGTTACTTTTTGCAGCTTTTCTAGGTGGGTGTGCCGGATCAACAGGAGGTGGATTAAAAGTTATTCGAATTTTATTATTATTTTTACAGGGTTCACGAGAGTTAAAACGATTGGTACATCCGAATGCTGTCTATACGATAAAATTAGGCCATAGAGCATTACCTGAACGTATTATTGAAGCAGTTTGGGGTTTTTTTTCTGCTTATGCATTGGTTTTTATTATAAGCTTATTATTATTAATTGCTACCGGCGTAGATGAGTTTTCTGCTTTTGCCTCAATTGCAGCAACGTTAAATAATTTAGGGCCAGGATTGGGCTCAGTAGCTGAAAATTTCACCTCCATGAATCCAACTGGAAAATGGATCCTAATTGTCACTATGCTATTTGGACGATTGGAAGTATTCACTTTACTCGTTCTTTTCACGCCAACCTTTTGGCGAGAATAAAATCATTTATATAAAGTTTATAGGTAACACAGATGAGCTGTTTTCTACTTTACTCTCGTAAAAATTGCTAAACTAAAAAAAATAATACTTGAAATTGCTGAATTTTTACATAAAGAAGGAAAGCAATATAATGTCAGAGATTTAAATATGGATAAAGACTTTAATCTTTCTATTTACAAAAAAAGTATTGGTCTGTCTGTCAATTCGTTATGATCATTTTAATCCTGCGGTGTTGAATTTTGCACAAAACTACCAAAAAGAGTTGAATGCCATGCCAAGTGCATTTTTCGTGGTAATTTAATAGCCAGAAAAAATGGCAAAAATACATCCGAAATAAATGCTTATATCCGTAAATTTTTAGCTAAAACTCAGTGGAAACCACCTATTACTAATGTATTTCCTGGAGCCCTACGTTATCCACAATATAACTAGCCTGATCACATCATAATCAAATTTATTATGAAAATAACTGTTGGAGAAACTAATGCAAATAAAGAAATTGAATATAGTAATTAGCAAAAAGTTTTAAATACTTTGCGCGTGAATTTAATATCACTTAAATTAAAATTTAATTAAAAAATAATTATTTTTGCTTACTTTATCAAAAAAAAGACAGCTAAAGTTTGTAACTTATTGTTTGCGGCATCATATAGAAGAAATGGATTTGATATTATTTGTGGAATATCCAGGAATTAGCAGAAATTCATAGAATTTTCTTAAGGTTAGAAAGCTGTTTCTGATTTAATACCAAAGACAAGAAAACAAATAATTCTTTATTTATAAATTATGGTTTAATTGTCCTTTGAATATTTTTGCTTGAGAAAAACCTTATTCAGGTTCATTCTTAGAAGAATGTTAGCATTATAGGAATCTACTTTCTAAAAGAAAGTTTTACTAAAAAAACTTTCAATTTTGAATAAAATCTCTTTAAATTATTTTTACACATAGATTCAATACATAAAACTACTAGTTTTCCATCTATTTTTAAGTCTAAAAAGAGGATTGATTTTCTAGATCAATCAGTTCCACTTTAAGTATACACATAGAACCATTAAATTTAAGAAATTTATCTAGTTTTGCTAGTTATTTCGCTTTCAATTTCTCCAATATTATTATAATTTTTGTGTATTAGGATCCATGTGTAGTATTGTTTGTTGAATGTTTTGTTGATTTAGCACCTCATATAGTTCATGTAGAACTACTTATTTAGAAATTCAACGCCTATATTTTTTTGCTAATGCAATATTCTTAAGAATATCAACACTAGGTCTTTAAGAGAGTCTCTTAAAATAATTATTAATCTTTAAACGATAAAATTCCATATTCCTTTGATACTTCTTATATAAATCTTAGCCCATTACTATTTTTAATCGCTCAATGAGAATTTGTTTATGTCTTGTTTTCAAGGAAATATCTATTTCTTTTCTATTATCTCATTTGTTTTCATTTCATGTTGTTAATTTAAAATCTAAAACATGTGAAATCGGCGCATAATTCAAAAGAATTAAATTCTAATTAACTTTTTTTAAAAAAAGCAATTTTATTCAAGGCAGTAAACTCTATCGGTTATCTGTGCCTGTAATTTTTAAAGATTAAGTAATAATGCTTAGAAATAAAATTTCTAACCCATGATACTCAGATTAGCAAAATATTGTGTCGGTGGGATACATGTAAAAGAATTTACACTATATAAATTTTGATACAAGCAGGACTGAAACCTAATTTCACTAAAAATTATTTTTGAATCACCCTTGTAAAAAATATTAACGCATTATTGCTGAAGCGATTGGTGTTGCTCCTCAAGATATTTTTCTAAATCGATATCATAATCAGACTGCGTGAGATAAGTATGATAATGTTTGCATCAATAACTGAATTGATTTAGTTTCAGTGGTTCACTGTGAAAATACCAAGGATTTAGTGGCTAGCACTGAATAAGTTGTCAGGCGCCTCTAAAATCAATGAACTGCAACCGTAGAAGGTAGCAAGGCTTTTTTACGAGTACCGCATTGCTTGTTTGCCAATTGAAAGCCCAGTATGCTAATTCGTTAATGTCATATTAAAAAACTGATAATCGATGCGCCGATTGCTGATAGCATCAAATAAGCCACCGCATTAAAGGTTACCAGAGGTCCTAAAAAGTTTGGTAAACTTAGACATTTACCGTCTCCACAGGATTGGTTGAAAAAAAACGAACCAATCTGGCTCAACCATAAAAGAACCATAAATCCCTAGTGCTCTAATATTAGAGGGTGCAGTATATCCTCATAAAATATGGAATGGAAACCGTCGCGTTGTAACTGAGCACAAACCATCAGCTTTATTTTCTAGCATGCAAAAGCCTGGCAATTTGCCAAATGTGGCATTACCCAGGCATGCACAGGTAGCCAAGGTTAAGAAAAGCAAAAGGTGTTAACTCAATAAAACCACCATTAAGCCATGGCTGGCTTGCCTATATAATAAATGGCAAGCACCAATAAACCTAGCGCCTGATAATCCAAACTCTGAATAATAGCGAGGTCATAAAACTAGAGAACATTGCCTATCTACATAATTATCTGCCACACTTATCACAATTAAAACTAAAGCAGCATGAAGAAATATACGGATTTTTTTCACCAAATACCAACAGCACGCTATGCTGATTAATCGCTGATATTAATAACGCTACATTTTATGATACCATGCTGTATGCGATCTGCAAACTAAACCCACCAGCTAAAACCATTAAATATGGTAAATAAAAAACTAGTAATGAATATCGCTAGCTTGAAAGCTTGTCTGCTATTACTGGAGCAGTGTCTACAGGCAAATTATTTCTGCATTGGTGGACGATAACGTAATGAAGATTAAGGTAGCCTATACTGAATCATTGGTAACCTTTTTTGCTGCCACTGGTCTTTATTATCGATTATCGATGGCAACTACAGCTATATACCGACTGTGGATCTCTCTTTACAAAACCGTGATTATAATTATCAATATGAAACGGTATGACATTGCCTTACAAACTATCAAGCTCTTTCTTCTACTATTCGAATAACTGAATAGATCAAATCAATAACAGGCTCGATATGGATATTAACTGTATTTTTTAACCAGCCTTGGTTATTTTAAATATCTTACACTAGCATTCCATCAGCAATTACTCTCTGGAACATTATTGAACGCCTGAATAACATATTGTGCCAACCGATTTGCTATTTAGTACTGGTGCTGATCTGGAAAACAACGCGAAACACTGGTAAGACACACGCTTAAATCTGCATTGAACACAACATAGCCAAAGAAGAGTATGAAGTAGTAACCTAACAGTTGCCAGCCAAAAAAAGCACAAGATGCTTAAGTTTGCCATCCTAGAAAATCCTGATTGATGAAATCAAGAGAATGTTGGTTATTGAGTAGTACAACTCCTATCTACACAGTGAACTCACCCAAACAATCAGATTACCAACATTACACAGCTAAGCCGAATTTCGTTGCTGGAAACTGGAAAACGAATGATAACGAGATTGAATAGCTGACATAGTTTGAACTGCACGAGTTGTTTATGGCACAGACAAAATAGCCCCATCAGCCAGTGTAAAATTCGTTTTCTCAACAATAATTACTATGCCGATAAACTTGTGGATGAACTCATACACAAGAGGCGATACTAAAATTATGATATTCATGACGACAGAAAGGTTATTGGTCAGCTGCATGTATGCAGCTTGTCTGTATGAAGCCGAGCTAGAGATTGGTAATAAATACCTGATCTTTTCCAGTTTCTGTGGAATATCATAACCAGTTACAGCGTATTAAAGGACGCGCAAGCGGAGGCTAAAGAGAAACTTATATTATCAGAGTCAAAAAACACCATGATGTTGCAAGATAAAATAAATATAAGCTAGATCTTTCTTTTATCAGAACAGAAAGATAGAATAGAATTTGCGTAAAATAAAGCAATAAGCAGCGAACATGAAACATAAAACGTTTAAAAGCTAGTAGCCTGCTTTTATATGCATGTAGGTGTTAAATGGCTTCCATAGATTCAAAATAAAACTTCCCAATGTTATTTTTTCGTATGTACAATCACATCATTTAATTGATTTTTATCCAGATTTATAAAGCAAAGACCGCAGAGAATGTACTCAATGTTTCTTAGGTAATCTTAAGAAAGCATGTCATGTCTATCCATCAGGTAGTTATAGACAATGCAAAAGAATTTATATACCACATTTTTGGCCTGCGAAAACGTTCAGCTAGCAGAAAACATGAATTCGTCAGTTTGTGTACATGACTTAGTATAGAAATACCGACTTAGCCAGACGATATATCTTTAAACAAATGGTATAATCTATCAAATTAATGGACATATAAGAAGATAAGGAGCTATAAAATGCATCATTTCAATTCTAATGAAAAGCTTTAGATCACTCTACATTGATATCTTTAGCTATACAATTAGGAATTATTCCAATCACTATTATGTTAGTTATGCTTATTTCTAGTGTATTGGATTTTTGAGATGGTGATATGACGATGTACTGATCCTGTTGATTGATTTCGTATATAATACGAACAATAAAAAGATATGATATGCAATGGAAAAATATGCCATATACAGACATGTATTCACAAAACAATATATTATCTGTGATCTCTTACATGAACTCATCCGTAATTGTACCAAGCAGCTGATAGTCAAAGCTGTTGAGGCATGAGCTCGAAGGCATGCTGCGATAATATACTGAACGCCGCATTCTCAACTTGGCATCACATTATGACATCTTTCATATAAGAGTTATTTTCCAAAGTGGACAATACAGACTCGTATTGGTGATATTAAGATTAAAATCCATAAACTTATGAAATCGCAGCAGAAACGTAATATCCTTCAACATCTCGCTGCTATCCATATCTCCTTATCTGAAGCCTAGAAAAAATCTTAAAAAGATTCTACCATATCTGTCCTGCTAAGCATCTCTACAGTAGTAATTTTCACTAGATTCTACAAGTGATTTTCACTGAAAAAGCACATGAATCTCTATTCAACACCACCAGCAGACAAAGAGCAATAGGTTAAGAAATACAATGAATTGCCGGCCACTGGATTTAAGCAATACGCACTACCTTTATTTATTTAGATATGGTATATATAGAGTTATCTTAGGATAAGATATTCGATCGTCTTTGCTTGCTTGTATTTATTTGGATTACTAAGTATGGAAGTAAAGAGCTAGTTGTGATCAAAGATGCTTATTAAAAGTCATAATAGAACTTAGCTAAAGTTCTTAATAGCCAGCAAACACCATAGCTTAACCGTATAGCCACAGTCTTGCTACAGAAAACCATAACCACTGTTTTTATAATACAATGTCAAAGATATCCAAAGACATGCAGCACCAATGATGTTTTAGTACACAAAACAGAATTGGTGCTGGTTTCACTACAAAAGTATACAACCGAAAGTTAAGACTGAGATTGATCTGCACTAGATATGTCTTGTTAGCAATGAATAGCCATGATGTAGCTAATAAACACATTGATGTTTTGTTGAGAAGGTTTTCAGTCAAGTGCATTCCACAAAGATGAAAAATCTGAAGAAAGTTGAGAAGAACTGATGCCATTCTGGCACTATACGTCAAAGCACTGAGCGTCGAATAAAAACAACTAATCTGGTTGAATAAGTGTTTTTAAGAGACACACGAAGAACTATTGTTCAATAAAAACACACATTTTAATCCTATTCAACTGCTATAATCTACTTAAAAAAGCCAGAACCGGCTAAAGGATATTTATCCTTATATGATCTTCATCATAAGCAACATCCAATTTAAGTATAGGAACAAATTTACAAAGCATTAAAATGGAATGTACTGTCTGTAAGACAGATACACCAAATTTGCTGCTACCTCTATTATTAGGTAGTTAAAACTCCATTGTAGCTTTATGAAAAACTTGTTCAAAGTTAAACTTAAATTATTCAAAAAATCATACATATTCCTTAATATGATACTTATCAACAACTTTGCTTCCTTAACGATAGCCCAATGTATATTTCCGAAAAATCCAACTGGGCTTTAGCTTAACCGAGTCTTGCCGTAATATCATCAGCACTAGCAAGTTTCGTTTCGATGCGATTGCGGTACAATCTATTTTTAGATTAGCAAAAAAAAGAGATGATGCTATAATTTTTGCCTCCTCTTCACTATTTGCTAGTAACTCAACTATCTAACCCTAACAAGATGTTTATTAGTTACACCTTCTAGAACACTAAGAAGCATGAGAAAATCTTCCAGCACATGATTTGCTTTCCTTACAACAGCTTTAAAATTCATTGGTTAAGCTTCTCTAATCACCACTCCAATTTCTATGGCTTGCAGGATGCTATGATTAATTAAACTGCTCTTTCCATGAATTAGTTGAGAAAATTGCTCAAGCCAAATACACTTCCAAATGCTCAACGTATGTATGGATAAAAGTGGAATTTTGGTTTGCTTGAGTATAGTTAAATTCCCACCAATAATAATGTCAATAATCTATTTAATGCCTACATTTAGGACTCATAATGCTTAAAAATTGTGGTGTGATAACACCTACAAAAACGGCGATATTATCAAAGGTTGTTGCTTTGATAACAGAGCAATTTTTAGCCAAGTTCATATTTTAATTGTTTCAATTTTAAACAATCTCCTATATGAAAGATAATTTTGTAAATAAAAGAATCATACATCATAGAATCTACTCAATTATCCTTTTAATCGGTTAATATAACTCCTCATATTTTGAATGAGGAATTCCTTAGCAATAATTCTCTAATTATCCAAGCTTATTAAGCAATAAAAATAATTTCATGCTAGCTGGCAAATGTTTCGTGATATTTAGCTTCTATCTAAAAGTAAAGGATAGACTCTTTATCGATGATCGCGGTTTAAGAAAACGACTAATACACTCTCTGCATTAAATTCTTCAAGAATCTCATTGATTACATAACCCTGTTAATCTAAAGAGATTAAGACCATAATTTCTTCTTTATCTTTACATATCCCATCTTACAAGTTTTCTAGCTTTTCTATGTAGAATTATAACCCTTCTCTATTAAAGGATTTAGGAAAATTTTTCTTCAACTTCAACAATACTACTTAATATATTTATCTTGGCTATCGCCTATGAAGCAAGGAAGCAATTAGGACTATAAACACCGTTTTTAAATCAATAGCAATTTGTTTCCCTAACTTCTAATAAAGTAAAACTATTCAATAGACATGGCAGATAACTAAACCATGTATACTATTTTGGTATGGCATTGCTAGAGAACTTACAGTAAATTTCTTAAATGTTATTCTACAATCTAAAATTTTTTAACAATATCGCATCGCTGTAATCCTAATTAATCTACAAAGAGAGTAATACATCTTCACTGTGACAATATAGGTAGGATAAAGTGGAATTAGTTGCTTAATGCATGAATCTAGATCATCTAACATATTGTTGGTGAGCCAACTAATGAAATACCGCTTTATGTTGGTAATAGACTGATGAAATGGTCTCTTTGATCTGTATGAGACTGTTTACTTTTTCATAGCGACTGCTCTAACAAAAATCCT
Organism: Arsenophonus sp.; assembly: GCA_046530935.1. Lineage (GTDB taxonomy): Bacteria > Pseudomonadota > Gammaproteobacteria > Enterobacterales > Enterobacteriaceae > Arsenophonus. Next base: position 18,299 of record JBHEQW010000003.1, on the reverse strand, counting down.
TCATGCAATATAAAGAATTTCTACTAACAATCTTTGCCAACATAGCTCAATAAAACGCTACAATAGAAAATATGCCCATGAAAAAATACGACTACATGTGTGCTACGCTACACGTCGTGCAGGCAAGTGCGGCAATGCCTTTCTGTCATGCCAACTGATTGTGGTCTACCGCACTTACTGCTAAAGATGGACCTTCGTGTGATCGCTTGCACTTTAAAACAAAAATGTCATTTGAACTATGTAGCATGGCATCCTAACTCATACGGACGCTCAGTGTATAACTTGTGAGTTGAAAGATCACAACCTAGTTATTAATCGTATATTGAGTCGATGCTACCGGCACTTGACATTCAAACAAACTGTCATTACTAACTTAAGCGAAGACTTTTCCATGCAATAGCTATCTCATCTATCATTGTTTGTAGTATACTGGAAGTTACGCCAGATTTGATAAACACAAAGAGTGGCAGTACGCATCGAGTTGCGCAACATTACCTATGATCAATAAAACCATATAATGTTCTTCTATATCCTGATCCGTCTACCTATCTTGCTAGACAACAGTATTTAATAACACATGCAACGTGGTGTATCTAGCCTAGACGGCAGATCTTCATTCCACGTCTAGATTTTGGCATGGAGATCTAGATTGTATTTAGGCTCTCTGGAAAATGGTATTCTAACTTAATGCATAGACTCAAAAATGAACTGGAAGCACAAAATCTGATCATGTGTGTCTACATGTCATCAACCCATGTGTTGTATGATGTTCTTGATATCAAAATGGTTAACGATTACCAAAATTGATAAGGGAAGTTGGACAGCACGCAACAATGATATGCATTCAGCAGTTCATGGCTGTGTGTTGACACGATGGACAGTTTTGTGCTGGATAAAAGCAGCAGCCAGTGTATCAGCCATTGGATTCCTAGATCCGAACGAATATGCCGACGACATGGTATACATGACTATGATAATGTATATAAACAAGAATGCTGATAAATTAAATGTCTTATTGATATTCATAAGTAACATAATCACTGGTGTTTTCAGCGAACAGTCAGACTGCAAAGACCTATATTTACTAGATAACCAACCATAAACCAGAACATCCGACATCATATATTACAACCATAAACTTGCACAGCATTCTGTTTTCCGAAGTAAGATAGCGGTAATATGACCAATATTCTGGATTCATCAGTCCACCTTGAAGAAAAATATACCAATCTATTTTTCTGAACTTAGAAAACTAATACCTAGCTCATCACAGCATATAATTACTTATTCAGACGCCTGGATAAAATCCAAATACTAAAAAAAGCCCAGGTAGTAGCAGTGAAAGACTCGCTCACATACACATCAATGATTTATATAAAGAATTTACTATGTTTGATGCTATAGACCGCTACATCAAGTAGCAATCTTCAGCTCTGTTCTGCGTCAATTTTGACTAATACTACAGCAAGAAAAACGGAAGTTGAGCAATGTAGCCTATCACTAGCAGATATTAGAGCCTTTTGGCTTGATTTTGTAATGAAGATATAAGGCCAAAACAGGCTACAAATACCGATATAGAGGAGCTGTAAGCACGTACTTTGATTTGGGCGTTTATCTTCAAGAATTACACAGTGCTATGGGTTTCGTATAGTTTCTAGAGATTTACTTGAGATGGTAATCCAGCTTCTAGTTTAAAAATACCACATCGGCAAGTAAGTTCCCAAGCAGGAAAGTTCCCTGATGTTGGAAGTAAGTAGATATTGGCCAGCCCAGCTGGAATGGTTGGTGTGGACGAAATGAATGAAATTATGCTTGACGATGGATTTATCATTTATAGATAACTAGGTTATAATATTCATCTGTCTCTTTCGACTACCTATGATAAACACAAAAACAATTGGACTAATAAACATGAAAAATTCAGACAGGATAACAATTTTTATTTCTCTTGCAAGATACTTCAAATGGCAATTTGCCAAGATGTATTCTCACTCCAATAGCCAAACTAAACTGCTTTTCATCATTGATAAACCTAAAATAATTTTCTTAAAAAATACCCTAAAAGTGCCAACTTGTAGATCAGTCTATCTGTTGAGCAAATGCTTCCATGCGCAAACTTCTACCATGAGTGTCTATAGCCAACCATAAAGTCCAGGTGCTGCTGCTCTGTCTATCCTGAATGCTCCAACCGCATTTTTCTCCAAAGCTATAAATCAAAAGCCTATATTTCATATAGTTTCAAAGCAACGGAGCAACTAGTTAGCACAGCAGGTTCATATTTTGCTCGATTAGGACTTGGCAAGATATTACTTTTATGGTGCCAATATTCTTTATGCTTTTTTCAACAATAACTAGCATCTAGTCAATACTCTGTTTCGAGCCACACACCACTCGCGCTATCCTGAAAGTTACCACATAAACATAGTATTGAAATTGCGCCTTTTATACCTTGGATGCTTATAGTATACAACTCAATCAACATCTACATCTTCATATCTTCATCACATGTATCGATCTGGATATTAAAGATGCTATATAGAATGTGAGCTTTTCTTCAAAAGAAAATGGTTCGAAGAAATCTAGCAAGCCGCTGTCATTCATCTAGTACGTCATAGATATAAGCTGATAAATCACAGTGTTTGTCTGTTGGTTCTTTTTGATCTTGGCATATTCACGCAAGGAAGTAGTAGTAGCGTTATCTGAACGCATAATAATAGTTGGTGAACATTACTTGTAAATTCACTTTGCTAAAAAGATGAAAGTTGCATGGCATAGCGTGAAATACATCAAAAACTACCTTAAACGCCATGGTATCCTATCTAAAAATTGCAGGATTACCGAGAGAATGCAAGTTGTACATCATTACCATGATCACAACTGACTAAGTAGTATCGGCATATAAAAAGACACTTTGGCAGAAAGAAATGATCTGCCGCTATATATTAGCCTTCTTCCATGGGAAGAATTTTAAGGTAGTGCGTTACTATGCTTTCTTGTAGAATTGTAAATCAATCATTCTATTACATAAGTCGTATAAGTCGCTTGAGCTAATAGCTAAAACAAACCAAAGGCTCATATTTTTTTTATGAAAAGATTCTTGCGCACATAAAGATTCCTACGAATACATTCTATGTGTATGACGACAGACTATTTTTTATCAAGGCTTGGTTTTTGCAAGCAAATAACGGCATTCTTTATTATAAAGAATGCATAAAATAAAAAAACGCTAATTATTATTAGCTAAACATATAGTTAATATTTCTAATATTAATGTATTAAGTTAAAGAATACAAATTACGATGAAATTTTTACTTACAATAGAAACAAGTAAACAGATTCTATCTATTTTTAGGAGAAATAGATATATTGTTGTCTATTCTTACTTAGAGACCAATTCAATTTTCTAATCATAAATATTTCCGCAGATAAAAAAAGTAGTCTGTAAATTCTTTGCTCTTATCTATTAAGTAGACAATGAATAGCCATGGGATATTCGGTCAAGATCATTTAAAATGCTTCAAGCATTAATCATAATCTTTGGCTTTTAAAGATGAATAAAAACCAATTAAATAGGACTATTCATAGACATGCGAAAAGATAACATTATGAAGTTTTTTTAGTATCTTTAGAAGATATTTCACATATACGTGCAAACTACTAATCATGGTAGTAGGAGTAGCCTTTAAATATTTTATGCGTTGGCTTCACTGTTTCGCTTCTTGCTTCATCTTATAAGAATTTTCCTATATACCTGTAACTTTGCGCTTCGATAAAGAATAATTTAAGGGTAAATTGAGATACAATGCGATTCAAGAATTTACATACGACGAAACTGGCTCCAGATCTGCTAGAAATGTAGAAAACCCTTTTTGTAAGAAAATGATTATGGGTTTTTAAGCTAATAACAGCATCGTCTGAAAATGATAGGGAATATATCCGTGATCATCAACATAATCTCGTTTTTTCAATTTACCAACAGTAAACTTATAATATAGCATAACGCTTAGGCAAAATATAGGCAAGCTGATTTTCTTTTCTGAAAATCAGCTCTAATTTCAGGTGTTGTTATAGCTGCCTTATGATATAAACTCATTATCATCATATTTTATCTCAACCATATCCCATTAGTACCCATCTGGCCATAAATATGCCTGTGCGACAATGGTCTATATAATGATCTGGGAATAAACACATACATTTCATTAGGTAATAATATAAACCTATTTTAATAAAATCTCAAAGATTTAATCCTATTAGCTCTGACTCCTATCCTAATAAATTATAATTTAATATATTTATAAAATGTAATTTTTAGAAAAAAACACAAAAAGTCACTATCTTCTTTAATGTAATAAGCTCTAGCAAAAATAAAGCTAGCAATAAAAAATTAAAAAAACAGCATGTTGGGTTCTTAACCCAACAAGCTGAAATATAAAAATGGTATATGCTGAAAAACATATCACAATTACTGAAACAATAGCTCTTCTTAAAAAACTATCTTTTCACTAAATAAAAAATTCAAAAAAAATTCACACTACAACGATATATTCAACTAAATTAATTAACTATTTTATTTGATTTAACTTATACCTTCTAATACCACCAGATCATATCATTAATTAATTAAAATCAAAATCCAAACAAGAATTTATGGCACAAAATAAATAAGATCGAGTATCAGGCAATTAATGTTATTATTGAAGGTGTTTTTGAAGGCCTAAAAAACAATTTATTTAGAGCCTGATGGTGAAAATCGTTCAATTATCCTTATTAAGAAGATCCTAAATCAAAATGTAACCAAAAAGCTTTTAGTAGCAATATAAAACTGAATTTAAAAAATAATTAATTGTGATAAAAATAGCGTTTTATTCTATTATTTAATTAAAAACTTTATCATTTGCTGAATTTTCAACTTTTATAACCATAGAATCGCACAATAACAAAGCAAATATAAATGATAAATCCCTTTTCTAGTACATGTCGCGGAGAGTTAATATGTGGTGCGAAAACACATTTGGTAGTATCAAAAACACATATACAATAAAAAGCGCCAATGACAATATATATATTGAGTCCATTATGTCTTAAAGACATCTAACGTTGTAACGCCTGCTGTTAACCAAGCAAACTAGAATAGTAATAATATAAACTTTAAATGCTGTGCTGCAAAGGTCATAAAAATCTCATAATAGAACTAAGATAGTTGTTTATATCAGGAATGATATAAACACTTTCTTATGTTAGTTTTCATAAAAAACTAAATAGTAAATAAAAAACGAAAAAATAAGCAAAAAGCATCCATAACTAAAAAAGTATGATACTTGGAGATCACCCAAGCTAATATTAATCAGCGTTTATGGCTTATAAACTGATGCCGTAATAAAAACCAATAACTAGTATAAGATTACTAGAATAGTAATAAATACTGACACAATTAATGTAAATTTAATCAAGACAAAAAAGTTGATGCTGCATCAGTTACGCTAATGCTAGAACCGACAACATGTAACTACCATATCAACAGCAAACACTTCAGCAACTTAATGATAGATATCATTAAGAAAAATAGATCAGAGAAAGAAAAACTACTAAAACATTAAATAAGCTATGAAGAATTCTTCTACAACAATTCAATTAAATAGGTAATAAATAGCTGAGGATCATCTATAAATATAAACTAATTTTTGGCATTAATTTTATCAGGGCGTTTTTATTTTTCCTTAATAAAATTTAATCGCATTTTTATTTTTAGAGGATTATCTGTCGTAGTTACCAACTTATTAATCTGTGCCATCTGATGTTGTTTATTAGTTGTTATAAAAATTTCTTCATATTATTTTATCTCTGCTATTTTCATCAAGATCACTAATAAATACTTTTACTTTAGCCAATTCTTCTTCGATACGAATGCTCAATGATGATTGATAATTTTTTGATAAGATGAGTAAATTCTCTTAATTCTTTAATTTAATTGATTAATTTTCTCCACGCGAAATATTTGTAATTATGATTTTTCTTCTTTTTTCCTCAATGTTTTCTGGAAATTCCAAGAATTTTAATTTTTGCAAGAGTTCATGTTGACCGTTAGCATGAAAATAAGAAAGATAGATCTATCCAACCTACAGACCACAGGCAACAGTTTTGACGACTATCTGCAAACGCTAATCTCTGTACCAAAAACAATCTAGCCACTAATTATAACCAATAATAATTTACTAAACATAATATTAAGCATAGTTTATACACTTACTTTATTTTTCAGGCGTTTTTTTTATCTGAATTACTCTTTGCTCTTGTTTTCTCAATAATATTTTTGGGTTAAAAATCAGCACCAGTTATACTGTTTTTTTGCTTTGTTACTCTCATCAGTTTTACTATGATCATCATTCATTGCTTTTTTGAAGTTTTTTAATGACTCCTCTAAAAATCTAAGCCAAGTAAGTCTAACTTCTTAGTATCAAAAATTAAAACAACAAGTAAAGCAATAAATAAAGAGCTGAGCGGGACTGCCAAATGTATGGTGTATGGCAATTGTTGTTACTATTTATATATATACCTAGATAATTAAGTTCATTTGTATATAATCCAATTATATACAATTTCTTTTATCTAAGAAATAGAAAATCTAAGATAAATTTGTTTAAAGGCAACTTCAAGTAATTCCTGATCTAAAAAATGCATCATAGGAAAATCCTATGATGCATTTTTTATCTGTTCGATATCATCCCTACCACCCATAAAATTATACCGAAAAATATAAAACAAATAGCAGAAATTTTTAGATTGAAAATTTGTAATAAAGTGCCACATAATAAGCAAGTTGCTCCAATTCCTAGTAAATATTGAGTTTGTCTTTGTTTTACTTGCTGTACTTGTATACGCAAAGTAAATTTATCAATACTATCTTGTAAAGATTTTTGCTGTTTAAGCGCTCCGTAAATAAGATCAGGAATTTCTGGCATTTTTTCCATCCAATAAGGTGCTTTTTCCTTAAACGCACTAATAATAGTTACTAATTCTATTTGTCGATGTAGACAATCATCTTCAAGAAAAGGTTTAGCTGTCTTCCACAAATTTAATTGTGGATAAAGCTGCCTTCCCAATCCTTCAATATATAGCAATGTTTTTTGCAGTAACACTAACTGAGGCTGAACCTCCATATTAAAACGACGTGCTGTATTGAATAAATTGAATAAAATATGACCAAAAGAAATCTCAGCTAATGGTTTTTCAAAGATTGGTTCACAAACGGTTCGAATGGCAAATTCGAAATCTTCTATATTAGTCTCCGCTGGTACCCAGCCTGAATTAACATGTAATTCAGCTACCTTGCGATAATCACGATTAAAAAAAGCGATAAAATTTTCTGCCAAATAATGTTTATCTTCTTTATTTAGCGAACCAACAATACCACAATCAATACCGATATACTGCGGATTTTCAGGATGTTCTTGACTAATAAAAATATTGCCAGGATGCATATCAGCATGAAAAAAGCTATCGCGAAAAACTTGGATAAAAAAAACTTTTACACCACGTTCAGCTAATAACTTCATATTAACTCCCTGTTTCTTTAATGCATTAATATCAGAAACAGGAATACCATAAATACGCTCCATAACCATCACATTCTCTCGAGAGTAATCTGAATAGACTTCAGGAATATAAAGCATGGAACTATTTTCAAAATTGCGCCTTAATTGGATGGTATTTGCAGCCTCACGTAACAAATTCAATTCATAAATTAATGTTTTTTCATACTCTCGAACAAGTTCCCGTAAATATAAACGTCGTCCATTCGGTAAAAATGGGATCCAATTAGTCAACCAATACATCAAACCTATATCGGCTTTAATAACCGGCAATATATCAGGGCGAATAATTTTAATTACAATTTGTTTGTTATTTTTTTTTAATGTTGCAGTATGTACTTGAGCAATCGAGGCCGATGCTAAAGGTACCTCATCAAAATCATCAAACCAGGTTTCAATTGAACCACCTAATGACTGCTCTATCTGTTGACGAGCCAATCTACCATCAAAGCTAGCTACATTATCTTGTAATAATGATAACTGATCAGAAATTTTTCTTGAAAAAAGATCAGGACGTGTGGACAACATTTGACCAAATTTAATCCAAACCGGGCCTAAATCTTCTAAAGTTAAACGTAACCGTTCACCAAGAGATTTATCTTTATGCTTATTTAATAACCAAAATAAACAGCAGCGTCCAATCCTTAAGGATAAAGTAAATTTAATTTTTGGAATAAGTTCATCTAACCCATAAATTAGAAATACTCTAATGATAAAATAGAGCCGTTTAATTTCTTTCGGTCTCATATTTTTCCTCCAATTTGGCTAAACGCAGTTCCAATCCTGAAATATCTGCGACCACTCGTTCAATCTTATCAATAAAACTTAGCACTTCCAATGCATTAGGAGATATTCTCCATTCTTCTACCAATGCATTTTTAAAATATTTTTTTTGTTGATTTAATAACTCATTTATTCCAATTATACCTTTTTTAACCCAACAACTCACACCTTCAGCAATAAAATCACCGATATAAGGAGCAAGGTAATGAGCCAAATCCCATTCAGCTGCATCAAGCAATGCACACCAATGCAGCACAACTTGCATATCCCCTACGATAATAATCGTGCCATCGTTGATCAACTCTGAAAGTTGTTGTTTTTCTTTAAGACGTGCTAACGTTACTAATGTAGTTTTTATAATACAATCTTCTGGTGTGTGGTGATTATTTACCACATCAACTCGTTTCTTAGAGAATACAAATATCAACGGTTGAGATAATTCCTTAAAATCAATCGACAGCACTTTCCCAATCAATCTTATTCTAGCTGATTTCAATGCAACTTCCTGATAGAAAAATTTATTCAAAATATGTTGTAAAAGAAACGATATCCCAACATCTAATAATGGAATTATTGAATAGCTTTTTGCTGATAACATATCCATTTTAAAATTTAAATCCTCTATGTAAGGCAACAATTCCACCAGTCATATTGGTATACGAAACTTGTTCAAAGCCAACTAACTCTATCATTGCCTTTAACGTCTCTTGATCTGGATGCAGTCGAATAGATTCAGCCAGATATCGATAACTATCAGGATCATTGGCTATCATTCGACAAATCAGCGGTAAAATATGAAAAGAGTAGGCATCATAAGCTTTAGTTAATGCTAAAAAAATAGGTTTTGAAAACTCTAATACTAATAAACGACCACCAGGTTTTAAAACTCTAAACATTGATTGAAGTGCTTTATCTTTATCAGTAACATTGCGCAATCCAAAAGAAATACTAATACAATCGAAGTGGTTATCAGGAAAAGGCAACTCTTCAGCATTAGCTTGAACATAATTAACATTACCAATAATACCATGATCGCGAAGCTTTTTACGCCCTATTTTCAACATGGAATCATTGATATCTGCCAACACAACCTCACCTTTTTCACCAACTATTTTGGCAAATTTAGCACTCAAGTCTCCGCTACCACAAGCTAAATCTAAAATAAATTGCCCTAGACGCGCACCACTAGCTTTTATCATAAAACTTTTCCAGATTCGATGGATTCCAAATGACATAAGATCATTCATAACATCATATTGTGCTGCCACTGAATGAAAAACAGCAGCAACCAAATTAGCTTTCTCATCCTTAGCTACTTTACGAAAGCCAAAATCAGTAGTTTCTTTAATTAAATCTACCATCATTTATGCTCATTTAATCATTAAAATAATTGAAGTCTAACAATGTTTATCACAAGATCTTAATTTATAACCTAACGATTTTTTAATCATGATTCAGCCGTTTGTTTCTTAAATTCAATATCAATCGAACGTTTAACTTCTATACCTAAATCTTTTAAACTTTCCGCCTGGCTAATTAAATTACCTTTTCCTTCAGCTAATTTTTTTATCGCTGATTGATAATTTACATGTGCTTTACTCAAACTATTACCTAAAACTTGTATATCATCGATAAACAACCGCATTTTGTCATACATGCTAGCAGCACGTTTGGCAATTACTTGTGCATTTTGACTCTGTTGTTCATAACGCCATAAATTATTAATAATACGTACTGCCACCAATAAAGTTGAAGGACAAACGAGAAAAATATTATTTCGCAAACCTTCATCAATAAGTTCAGGTGCTTCACGTAAAGCAATCAAATAAGCTGGTTCTAGAGGAATAAACATTAACACATAATCCAACGATCTTAACCCGTTTAATTGATGATAATCTTTTCGTCCAAGCTCTTTTATATGATTACGCACTGAATTAATATGCCCTCGCAATGCACTTGCTTGCTCTTGCTCATCTTCGCTATTAAAATAGTACTCATAAGCTGTCAATGACATTTTAGAATCGATAACAATATCTTTACCTTGTGGTAAACGAATAATTACATCTGGTTGATAACGACTATTGGATGTATTAATACTAACTTGAGTTTCAAATTCATGCCCCTGCCTTAGCCCAGAAGCTTCTAATATACGAGAGAGAATGGTCTCACCCCAATTTCCCTGAATTTTATTATCACCTTTTAAGGCTTTAGTAAGATTAATTGTTTCTTTTGCCATTACTGCATTTAATTGCTGAAGCTGACGAATTTCATGAGCTAGAGTATGACGCTCACGTCCTTCCTGACTAAAACTCTCATATACCTGACGGCGAAACCCGTCTAATTGTTCACGGAAAGGTGTTAATAATGTAATTAAACTTTGACGATTTTGCTCTGAAACTCTACGTTCATTTTGTTCAAAAACACGATTGGCCAAATTCTCAAATTGAACATTTAATCGCTCCTCAGTATTGAGTAACAGCCGTTGTTTTTCTTCAAAAGCTAACCGTGTATCTTCAAGCCGTGTCATGACTTCACGTAGTTCAACTTCTTGATTACGATTAACTTCCATTTGTAACCTTAATTCTTGGTCCAGGTGCTCAGATTTAACTTTCCAATATTCAAGATGAGTGATCTTTTCCTCATAGCTAGCCTGGACACTATAAAAATCTCGTAATTCAGACTCTTTTTTATTCATTTTTTGCGCTATAAGGAACCAGGTAAAATTACCACCAAGGAGTGTGCCTGTAAAAAATCCAATAACTGCATATAATAACTGAATATCCACCTTAAGTTTTTCCTTAAAATAGTTATCACTATCCAGGAAGATAGTATGGTTTTTGGCTATATTCGCAAATGTTGTTAGTTTGCGCTCGAAGAGTAATTTGTAGCCACGTCTGGTCTATATTTCAATTGTTTTCCTTTTAAATAATTTTTTCAGGCTAGATAATTTGATAAATAAAACCACCACATAGCATGGAATTTACTGAACTATCTTTTTAATTAGTGAATATAATTATATTCACAGCTTAAATATGGAATGTCTTATAAATAACTCTCTAATTATCTAATTTTATTAGACGATAATGATTAATTTCATACTCGCTAGCAAAAAATTCGTACTATTTAGATCCATCAGAGCAAATAATAGACTATTTATAGATGATGACTTAAAAAAATGTCTAACATACTCTACATTAAAATCTTCAAAAATCTCCATTGCTTAAATATAACCTACTATCGATCTCGAGCAATTAAGATCGCGATTTATTCTTTCCTTTTATTCCCTCATCTCGAACGTTTTCTAACTTTTTTATGTTGCATATAATCCTTTAATTTAAATGATTCATGGAAAAAATTTCATTGACTTCAAAAATACTATTTAATGCATTTATGTTTGTTGTCGATTCTGAAGCCAATGAGGCAGTGAAGTCATCTAAACGCTGTTTTCAAATCAATGCTTACTTATTTCACTTACTTCCATAAAATAAAGCTATTCAACATACATCGCATATAACTAAACTATTTATCCATCTTATCTAATTCGCTAGAGGACTTCCAATAAGATTACTAAATGGTTTCCTGCAACCAGTGATTTTGTAACGATATCCATGTAATCCTAAATGAATATCCAAAGCGGATAACATTAAGATGTTCATTATAATAATATGAGCAGAATAAAGTGAAATAAGTTGCTTCAATGAATGAATCAACATCATGCAACAAATAATTGTCACCAACCTAACTAATGAAATGCAGCTTTATGTTGGCAGGAAGTAAGGAAAGAGTCTCTTTGATCTGTATGACTGTTTGCTTTTTCATTGTAATATTTGTATCAAAATCATTTATACAGTAAATGATTTTTGCCAAAACCCTTTGCTCAAACATAACCATTAGTAAAGAGATTTTTAAAGGTTAATCATAACTAATATTGATTTGTATTATCTGTCGACATAACTCACCTACAAACATGTAAATATCGCTGATATACCCTTTAATGGTAATGCAAACATCAGTATTCCAGCAGGCAATGTTGGCGATTATAGCAAAGACGAAGTATTGATAGTTGCATCAATGGGAAAAGTACAAGAAATACACATCAACCTTTGTTGCTAAAATTTTTAAATTTAAAATTTAACTAAAATTTAAACCAAAACAAGCAATGATAAGGTTTTCAGAGAAAGCAGCAAGAAATAAAAATGATATATAGACTTATATAAGTGCATCAAAAAAAATAACTAAAAGATTAATTTACAATAAAAATAGTTAATTTTTCAAATCCTGAATTGATTATCTAAGGATAAAATTAGTGGAAAACAATCCATAGAAGAAAGATCTAGATTACAACGCATATTAAACTACTTAAAATCAGCTTACAGTTGGTGATCTGAACTATAGATAACCAGAAGATAGGCATAAGTATTAACTATTTAATTGGTTTAATCTCTGAACTAGAAGATAAAAGGATTCATTTTCATAGTTTGATGTATTTTATCGATACACCATTCCTTCTACTTAGTGATCTTTCTTTCATATTGATGAGCAAATTGGCACACAAATAGTATGGAAACTGGTTCCGGAGCTTACTCAGGCAAGTTTTTAGTTATAGTGATAAGCAAGATGATCAGGGACTGTCTTATCGAGTGTAATACCTTGCTAATTATCTTCTGCACAATAATACCAGGCTAAAAAATTACTCAAGTCAGGTCAAAGTAGAAAACAACTAGCATTGCTGTATAAAGTTTCATTGATCAGCATCTACAAATATTGTCTAATTTGATCGTGCAACTCAACAAAACAAAAGCACTTCCACATCACCTCCTGCACCTATAAAAAATAACAGTATAATTTAGTTGCACTGATAGAAATAAAAGCAGTCCACCATTTATCGCACGTTTTGACTTCAAATTATCTCCAGCTCATCATTACGTAATATCTATACACTTACTAAAAACTAACGTTGTAAAATTTTGTTTTTCATTTGCGGAAGATATTTTATATCTAGCTAAGTGCAGAGATAACTAGATTCGTAATCTTTTAAACCATTTATGTTTCTGCATCAATTCTTTTTCATCATTGTCACGGAAATTCCACATACAGGCTCTACATGCTTTTGTAAACAGCTATCCATGCCAGATTGATATACAAGGAGGTTAAGGAACTCTCGTAAGACTATCAGTAAGATCCTTAAGAGAGAAAAAAGATTTTAGCAGGAAAATGAGTACGGCTTCCTTAGCAGGCGACAACATAATCTGTAACCAAATAGTAAATATGGTTTGTGATAATCAAACCCATATTGTTTTTACTATTTAACAACGCTAAGTTACGATATTATGGCCATAACATCTAACCAAAGTAGAGGCACAGGATGCTTTCCTGGCCTAAAAAGCAGCACTGATTTTAGGTATTGTACTTTCCTGAGGATTGAGCCATAATCATCATAATATATTGCCATCAACTATATCCTATACCTCTTTTAAGTAAGCATCTTTCTATAAATAAGGCCAGGAGACAATGGCCTATATAATTATCGGGACTAAACAACTAATCTAGACTTTATTGTATAATATTGCTATTTTTATTGCTTATTGTTGCTATTTTCTGGCTAAGGATGAAGCTTGTTTGTTATTTTGTTATTACATTTAAATAAATTCGAAGGCATCACCATAAAGATATTCAGGGCTGATCTCTCTTTTACCACAAAACTGTTCTCTTGCAATTTTTGCCATTTCAAAACGCCCAGCAATATAAATTTCATATTTTGTAAGAGAACCAAAATCGTCCAATACAGCACTCAAAACCGTACCTGTCCATCCTCGCCAATCTGGTTCAGGCTGTTCAACAACAGGAATAATTTTTATATTGTGATATTTCTCTGAAAGATATTGCAATTCACCTAAATCATATAAATGTTCTAGCCTTCGTCCACCCCAATAGAAGGTAATATCTCTATCAGGATTTTCTTCTAATGCAGCATATAAAATAGCGCGGGTATAAGAAAACCCTGTTCCACCGGCAATAAGAATTATTGGTTTTTTACTTCCATGGCGAAACCAAGCTTTACCATGAGGGACATCAATATCAATACTATTTTGCGCAAAAATACGCTCTATAACCGCCATGGTATAAAAATTAAATTCTGATACACCAATATGTAGTTCAATTATTTTTTTTTCTGAAGGAATTGAAGCCAAGGAAAATGGACGCTTATCCTGCTCATCCATAATGAGCATTAAATATTGACCGGCACGAAAGAAAATTTGAGCATCAGGTAATAAGCAAACGCGATAAACTGTATCAGTGATAGTTTCTATAGAAACTATCTTACAACTTAATCTCGTCATTCACATCCTCTCATAATCTAAAAATATCCAATTCATGCCAAATATCATCTATCCGTTTTTTTATTTTTTCTGTCATAACAATTGGGCGACCCCACTCTCGTTGTGTTTCGCCTGGCCATTTATTGGTTGCATCAAGCCCCATTTTTGAACCTAAACCTGAGATGGGTGATGCAAAATCAAGATGATCGATTGGGGTATTTTCTATTATAACTGTATCTCGTGCTGGGTCCATTCTGGTTGTTATTGCCCAAATAACATCATTCCAGTCGCGAGCATTAATATCTTCATCACAAACAATAACAAATTTTATATATATAAATTGCCGTAAATAAGACCAAACTCCCATCATAAGGCTCTTAGCATGCCCAGCATATTGTTTCTTTATGGTTACTATGGCAAGCCGATAAGAGCATCCCTCAGGTGGTAAATAAAAATCAACAATTTCTGGAAACTGTTTTTGTAAAATAGGGACTAAAATCTCATTCAGTGCAGCAGCTAAAACGGCAGGTTCATCAGGAGGGCGCCCGCTGTAAGTTGAATGATAAATAGCATCATTACGTTGAGTCATATGTGTAACGATAAATACAGGAAATTTATCACCTTCATTATAATAACCTGTATGATCTCCACAGGGCCCTTCTAGTGCAAATTCTTTAGGATCAATATATCCTTCGAGAATAATTTCTGCACCTGCCGGCACCTCAAGCTCATTAGATATACATCTTATAACAGCTGAACGATGTCCTCGTAATAATCCAGCAAATGCATATTCTGAAAGCGTATCCGGAATAGGTGTTACAGCGGCCAAAATAGTAGCAGGATCAGCCCCCAAAGCTACTGCAACAGGAAAAGGTTTATCTGGATGTTTATTACACCATTCTTGAAAATCCAATGCCCCACCACGGTGAGATAACCAACGCATGATCAATTTATTTTTAGTTAATAATTGCTGACGATAGATGCCTAGATTTTGCCGTGGCTTATGAGGTCCTCTAGTAACTGTCAATCCCCATGTTATAAGTGGTGCTACATCTTCTGGCCAACAATGCATTATTGGAATACGAAATAAATTAACATCATCACCTTGCAAAATCTGTTCTTGACAAGCTGCCAACTTTAACCTTTTGATTGGCATATTAAGGACTTGCTTAAATTTTGCCAGTTTGTTAATTAAATCAGTAAATCCTTTAGGTGGATCCGGTTCCTTAAGAAGTGTTAATAATTTGCCAACTTCATATAATGCTTTGATATTTTCTTGCCCTAAACCCATCGCAACGCGTTTGACTGTCCCAAATAAATTACACAGAACTGGCATAGAAAAACCTTTAGGGTTTTCAAATAAAAGTGCAGGCCCACCAGCTCGCAAAGTTCTATCTGCTATTTCTGTCATTTCTAAATAAGGATCGACTTCATAGCTGATACGTTTCAGTTCTTTTTTTTGTTCTAATAATGATATAAAATCTCTAAAATCACGGTATTTCATTATATACTTTCTACTTTTTAATTTAGTGAAGCTTCATTATAAGTTGTTTCATACAGGTTACAAATAAAGGTTTAATTTGTTCAGATTAGTGAGTATTATTAATTAATTACAATGCAACTAAATGGCTATGTTTCTAAAGCTTGTTAGTAGAAATCCATTCCACTTATGAAGAATTTTTGCTAGAAAGCTTGCCATAAAAAAACAAATAATTATACAGATAACAGAGATCCTTTCCTTTTTTTTCTTGCTGATGTAAAGTTACATATCATTAGTTTTCTAGGTAACAATCTGTTGGATGATGTTGATTCATGCATTGAGACAACTCATTTCACTTTATTCTCCTAATATTCTCACAGTGAAGATGTTATCCGCTGTAGGATATTTAGTCTTACAGCAATATCATTGTAAATTTACAATTGCAGGAGAAACCATTTAACAATCTTACTGTAACTCCTCTGCTAACTAGATCACAAAAATAAAATAAATAGTTTAGTTATCTGCGATATATGTTGAATAGCTTGATTTTACGAGAGTCAGTGAAACAAGCAGGCATTAATTTGAAAACAGCGTTTATATGGCCTCACTGCTTCCTTACTTAAGCTGCAACAGCCAACATAAATGCGTTAAGTTGTATTCTTGAAGTTGACGAAATATTTTCCATAAATCCTTTAAATGCAACTCTTATATCTGATAAAGGAAAGGCAAAAAAGCTGCAAGAGGATGAGATAAAAAAAAGAACTAATTTCGATCTTAATCGCCATAGATCAATCTGTGGGTCATATAACCGACAAAATTCTTGAAGAGTTTAATACAGAACGTATTAACTGTTTTTCTTTAGCAGATCATCAACAAATAGTCTATCCTTTTCTTGAATAGAGCTAAGTAGTATGAACCCATTATCAGCGAACATAAAATTAATCACCATCGCCTAATTATGTTATATAATCAGAAAGTTATAAGTTATGTTTATTTCTTACGTATTGAGTTTAATAGATGCTCTCTTATTTATCTGATTGATTTCGTGGTTAATTTCAATAATAGAGAGAGTATAGATATACGATAAAAAATCTACCCTAAATGTATTTGCGAAACCAAATATTAGTTCTAACCACCTGCATGAACTCATCCATAATGCTGGCTAGGTTGTGATAACACCCACCACAGTTGAGGAATGAGCTTAAAGCCATGCCGCAAAAAAATGCTGAACGTTTATAGCTTATAGACTGAATAAGGTGTCCATATCGCCGTCAGTAAAGGTTATTTGCCACAGGAAATTATAGATACTGGTATTAGCGATATTGAGATTAAAGTATCTAAGGTCATAGAATCGCAGCAGCAATCAAATATGCTTCAACAGATCTCCTTATTAGTGTTAGTGCCTTATCTGAAAGGTCCAAAAAGCGTTGAGGAATTTCCAATAACTCTGTACCTGCGAGGCATTCTACATCTGTGATTTTCACAAATTTCTGCGGATGCTTTTCGCTAAAAAAAACATACAGTTTACTTGATAGAAAGAGAATAAGCTAACTGAAATAGCAAGAACTTGAAAAACACAGGCAATGCTGCGTCTGCCTGATTTAAGTAATATGCACTACGTTTATTTCTTGAGTGGATAACATATACAGTCATCTCTTAGGCAAGCAAATCGAACTTGGACTGCTGGTCAGATTATAGGCATTACTGAGTATGCATGTAATGAACTAGTTATTGTAGAAGATGCTTTTGAGAGTTAAAAGCGAACTTAGCCGAACTTCTCAATGGGCTGAAAGCACGTACATTAAGCGTATCTTCCAAAATTTGCCAGAGAATATAATGCCTTTGATTTTTAAAATGCAATGGCAATAGCAAAGATATTCTTAAATACTCAGAATGGACGTTATTAAGCAGCCAAAAAACAACTAATGTGCATGTCTTCAGTCTCTTAAAGACATGCAACTAAAAGTTAATGGTGATGATTCTGCGTGAGTTGATCTTCCAGTCTTCTTCTGCCTAGAAGAAAGTTGTGATACCGCTAATACCGCCCTTAATGTTTTGTTAAAAAAGTTTTCAGCGAAGCATCCATGAAGCGATGAAGAAGCTAGAAAAAGATCGAGAAGAACT
>JBHEQW010000002.1:0-69493 GCA_046530935.1 Arsenophonus sp. | reverse complement strand
CTTTTTCATGATGTATCATTTCTTTGATGTTGAAATTATTCATAAAATGAATCAACAAGATACGCTAGCATCCCAACAAAACCAAATATACTAGAAATGAGCATAGCTCCTTTAAGGTTATTAAATAATAGAATTGATCCAAAGATTTTCATTAAAGAAAAGAAAGATTTATTTATTAAATACCGATTTTTCCACTATAATTTTAAAAGGAATTGATATTTAAGTTGGAAATATTTTTCTAAAATGTAAATTTAAAAATAACAGATTTGTCTAGAGCTAATAACTGAAAGTTAGTCTAACATATATAGAATATGTGATAATTAAAAATTAATTAAAAAAATTAAAAAATGATATTAAACTATCCTAAATTATATTTAGGATGGTTAGAAAAAGGCACTATATATAATATGGGGTATCTTCTAGATAAAAAAGCAATGACTTGAAGCTCAGAGGCAATGGTGCCTGCTTGATTTAAGCGATACACGTCACCTCTATCTTTTTATAGATAGCATAAGATTACTATAAGACAAGATGATTTCATTTGCATCCTGGTCATTATCGATGACACTGAGCATAGACATAATGAGCTAATTCTGGTCGAAGATGGTTACCAATACTCAGAAGTAAATTTGCCTAAACTTCTTAATTCTATTTATAGTGCGTAGCTTAAAACAGTATTTCATAAGATTGCCACTGGAGACGGTTCCATTAGTTTTTAGAATGCAATGGCAAAGATATTCCTAGGCACGTAATATCAACGCTTTTAGATACACAAAAATAGCTAATTTGTTAGCTCCATTCTAAAAAGGCATACAAAGGAGAAAGTTAATGTTGAGCTACGCGGAAAAGGTTTAGATAGCGATAGATAGCCGCAATACTACTAATAACAATACTACTAATAAAGTGATTGATATGTTATTTAACAAGCTTTTTAGAGTAAATATCCAGCAGCGATGAAGAAGCTGGAGAAAGATCAAGAAGGACTGGTGGCATTATACGACGACTTCTTGTCTACGCATTGAGCGGTATTAATAATAATGAGGAATTATATTGAATCGGTTTTTACAACACTGAGAGGCTACTAAGCCGATGAGCGAAAAACTGTGTTTTAAAAAACAATCCTTTTAATTGTGGTATTAAAGCTGCTACAGTCTCCTAAAAAAACTGGAACATGGTAAAAAGATTTTACATGTTGCCTCTTGTGCTAAACAAGATCCCATTTAAGAATGGTAAATAGATTTATAAATTATCATAGTAAAGAGTAGCCTAACATGTATACACCAGATTTTATAACAACTCCAATCTAAATAATATTTTTATTCAAAAGAAAAATTATTTGGCTATATAAGATCAAGCATAACTCTATTAATATAACTATTCTTTATTTAGAAATTAATTAAAATTTAATCTTTACTCATATAGTTCATTCTATTTTTCAGCATTCAGGCTGTATTTTCAGTCGTTGGAATATCTTGCAGTACTACTACTGCTTTAAAGATATGGTAAAGCATTTAACTCGTCTGTCTTATCTAATTCTCATTAGAATAATTACTGATTTTGTATCGCAAAATATATTGATATGAACTGACATCAATCTATTGATCATAATTGAAATAATGTCTGTGCTATACAGCACATCTTATATTTATTGTTATTGATTAAATCGCTTGAGCATATCATTTATTTGAGGATACATCAGTTGGCTAAGTCGGTGTTTTCTATCAAGTCTTGTAAGACAAATGCTCGAATTCCTTTTTTTCTGTGATTGATGTTTTAGCAGAGCAAAAAGGTTGTCTGTAAATTCTTTTCTATTGGATGCAAGTACTGATGGATAGGCATTGTGGCCATACTAGGTTAAAATCACGTAATAATCTTTAAGGATTATCTGTTGTTTAGTCCGTTGCCTAGCTATTTCACATTTACGTGCAGATATAAATCAGACTCATAGCTTTTAAAGGTTTTATGCTTCGTATTTGTGAGCTTAGCTTCATTTCACATAAATTCTCCTCAAGCGTTTCTAAATAAATAGCGATCTAGGCCAAATCGAAATACAATGTGGTTCAGGAATTCACGTATGACTGTCAGAAGAATCATTGAGATGAAAAAAATATTTTTCACAGGAAAACAACTAGTGGCTTCTTGCATAAGCGAATCGTAGTCGGTAATAGATTTGAAATATGTGCATGATCATTAGAGTATGTTGCCAAAGATTAGTGCTTTGCTCTCATTGAAATTTGTAATCAGGTCTGTATTTCAGTTCTTGTTGTTTCAAAGAATTCTCTCCATGGCAAATAATTCTGTAAATAAAACGACCACATATACATTATAGAATCTACTCATCTATACATTTTAATCGGGTGATATAAGTATTTATATTTTGAGTGTAAAATTCATTACAAATAACTCTTTAATTATCTAATTGTTATTAAACAATGACAACTAATTTTATGATTGCTGGCAAAGGTTTTTATAATTTAGCTCCATATAAGGAAAAGACGGACTCTTTATCGAAGATCTCATTAAGAAAATGCCTAACACGCTCTGTATTAAATTCTTCAAGAACATCATTGCTCATAATGACTATGTTGATCTGTGGCTATTATAAGACGCATGATTCGTTCTTTACTTTTGTCTCATCCTCATCCTATCCCGTGTTTTCCAGCTTTTCTATCTGAGAAATAACGCTTCCATTTAAAGGATTCTAAAAAAATTTTTCCTAGACTTCAATAATACTATTTAGTGCATTGATCTCAGGTGTTGTTGATAAAGCAAGAGGAAAGGAAGAATTACGACATCTAAAAACTATTTTTAAATTAATACCTATTTATTTCTATAACTTACATAAAGTTAAGTTGTTTAAGGTACATCGCAGATAACTAAACCATTTTACCATTGTAATGCAGTTTCTCAAGAGGATTTTCAGCAAAATTATTAAATATTTTTCTGCAATCAATGGATTTGAAACGATATCGCTGTAATACACCTAATTAATGTCCTCAGCAAATAACATGTTCACTATGACAATATTGGAACTATAAAGTGCGATGAGTTGCTTCAAAGGATGAATTGACGTCATTCGATAGATTGTTGCTGCGCTAACTAATGAGACGCCGCTTTATCTTGGATGGAGTAAGGAAAGAGTCTCTCTTTGATTTGTATGACAGTTTGCTTTTTTTATGGCTATCTCTGGCAGCAAAAATATTTCTACAGTATAAGGAATTTTTAGCAACAACCCTTGCTAAGGTAGCCTTTTTTACCACTTTAGCATGTCGATATATATAACCTTATGTGGTTACCTCATAAAAAGCGAATAACTTGTTCACTGACAGATAATTGCAATTCTGTTTTTAGTAATTACAATTGCAACGATTAAGTCTTAAAGAAATTAGGATATGACTAAATATCATAACAAGAACGGCATGTAATTATCTAAATATTATTTATAAAAAGCTTGGATGCAAGCTAGATGTCCCTAATGTATTTTGTAAATAAAAAGTCTTTTACAGCTATATTTCTGTGAATTTACTTCTTCGTTCAGCCATTAAGATTGATTGCTTTGTTAAAGATGTAATCTGAAATATTTCAAAGCAACTTTCATGATCTAAATGTTGACCATGAGAAGATAAGAGTGATGATTTTTATCTATAGATTTAATCTGAAATAAAATAGCCGCCAAGAAATTATGGCCTCAACATATCTTTGAAACAGATCACAAAAATTGCTGTTTTTGAAGATTTCATCGATTGCAAGAAATTACTGTTAAAAATATATAGCCAATACTAAAATAGACGGATTTTACAGAATAACAGGAAATAGACTAGTTATGCGCTTTGCTAAAGGTTTTTATCTTAAGGAAGAATAAAAGGAAGGTGAAATAAAATATGCTTATAAATTAGTAACAAATCCATCAGATTAGCCTGAGCGTTTTAAGCAAAATACCTAACTTACTGATTTGCTAACATCGAAATTATAGCGAGCCAAAAAACAATTTAAGTTAATGAAATTAAAGAAATGATGGTTAAATATTTTTGAGTCTCTAAAAGAAAACAAATTCTTAATGCAATCAACAGAGTTGTGCACTGAATTCGTCATTTTTTTGAAAAATGTAGAAGAATGAAGATGAAAAAGCTAGTCAGATATTACATTTAAAGAGATGGTTAATAATTATACAAAAGAAAATGATTTAAGTGATTTATTCATCAAAAATAGTAATGATAATTCCATCTTATCCACTTTTATAAATATTAACGGGAAAATCATAACTGGTGAAACTATTATGCTTGAAATGTTGAATGAACGATTGTGTTGATGGTTTAAAATCAACATAAATTTAGATAGTTCCAAGTCTTTCAAATAGAATCTATCTTGATGCAAGATATAGTGTTTAAGTAAATAAATCAGATTACTGCAACATGGAAGATTAGAGCGTTGCAATGGCATAAAACGTTTATTTTCAAAACAAAAAAATCGAAGCTTTTTTTTGATTTCTAAGGCTGTTTTCAGGCTGATATTATGTGGTTAAAACTTTTCCTACCAAAATATATTTTTACCCATGAATTGGATTTGCGTACCAAAAATGGAAATAGAGCGTTATCTGATTTTGAAACCAAAACTTAACATTAGATAAATTTATACTGAAAAAAGAAAAATACGCAACCATAAATTTAATCACTAATTCATCGTTGGCTTTTTAACCAATTGCCTGCAGAATTGCTAAAAACAGTGACCCAGAACTCTCAATTTTTTATCTAATAGAAAAATAGAGTTTCTTAAAAATTCAGCATGATTGGTTTTGGAATCCACGGAATGTTGGAAAAGGTTGTTGCTAGAAATCCATTATACTACATGAAAGATTTTCGCTATAAATGTTGTCATGAAAAAGAAAACACTCATAGATCAAAGAGATTCTTTTCCAGCTCTCTGCCACATAAGGCAGCATTTCATTAGTTAGATACGGTGATAATCTGTCGGATGATCTCTATTCATGTATTGAATCAACTCATTTTGCTTTTTATACTGTTCAATTTTATCACAGTAAATATGGTTACACGATGAAAAGATTCTATGGTTGGGTTAGAGCGATATATTTACAAAATCTTAGATTACAGGAAACATTAAATAATCTTACTGAAAATCCTCTGGCGAAACTACATAACAATGATAAATGCTTTAGTTATTTGCAAATGTGTATCTTGAATAGCTTAACTTTATGTGATCAACAAAATAAACAGGCATTAATTTAAAAAACGTTTAGATGTTGTGATCCTTGCTTTCCTTCTTTATTTAACAACAGCTAGATTAATGCACTAAATGCTATTATTGAAGTCGACGTAATATTTTGCTCTGAATCTTTTAAATAGAAGTGCTATATCCCACATATAAAAGCTAGAAAAGATAAGATAGCAGGAGAAAAAATAAAAGAACGAATCGCGCACTATTAATTGTCAAAGATCGACATGTCATATGTCATGTGAGTCGTGATAAAAATCCAAAAAATGTTTTACGATATAAACCATGCTGGTTTTTGCTATGACGTATCATGGATCAGCCAACACGAAGAACAAGACGAGACTCACTTCTACCAAATACACACCACATAGTTTTTCTCATGTTGCCACTTAAACTACATGTCAGTAATGTGTATAAATCTGTTTAGCATGCACAAGCGTTTCTTTTTATTTTTGATATAGAAAGCAAGCGTTATATAACCAAAGAGAAGCCTACTTAACGCCACATCTGCGCATGTGTTTTGCACCAGTATCCAACGCACAGATTTTAATGTTGAGGCATGTCTGATTTAGTAAATTCTGATGGGTTTTGTGGATCTACACACACATGTTTAGAGCTTTTGGATATGCCTAGAATTAAACTATATTAACCAATAATATACGCTTAAGATCAACCATCTTATCCCAATTGATATTCACTATTTTTGAAGAACAGGAGCTTTTTTGCTGTCCGAAAAGGATTTAAAAATTAAAAAAGAATGAGATAATTAATTGTTGAATTTGAAAGTAATGGTATTAAACAACCAAGCCCCGAGTCATTATCTTAGTTACATTATATCTCGTCTTTTTTGGCAGTAATGACAGGAATATTGTTGGTATTGGAAATTGAGATATCATGTATTAACTTGCATTGCCGATCAATTTAATTGTCATTATGCTGCAAAATTTCTTTGGCACACCTCTATAAGCAACTGAGAATCCTTTATTATTGGGTTAGCTTATTAGTTGAGCCTTTTATTTTTTGTACTAATGTTAACATCAACACCACTACACTAATTTGTTCTTTTTCATTACACTTTGATTTTTTTGCCGTTAATGGTCATATTGCCTGGTGGGTGGCACGTACTAAACTGCACTAGTGTGCATCTAATTTTTGCACCATTGATAAATGGATACTTACTCTATGTTTTTAGTATCATGCGTGATTGCCTCAGTAATGCTTGTACATTAGCAATTTTATCATTAAGGATACTTTTTTGTTAATCGTACCGGAAACCAGTTAACAGCAAGTACGATAGTAATCGCTATAATAGCTAGTATCCTATCATTTCCAGACTTAAAAAATTCCTCCTGAAGTCTTGACTCCTTTTTTATATTTTTCTGTTTGATCTGTTTATTAAATGTAATGAAATTATTTTCATTGTTTGCCTAAATTTGATTGACAATTGCATTTAAATCGCCAGAGTTGCTAATAACAGCAGCAACATATAACAAAACACCAATAAAAAGCAGACATGGCGCTCTTAACCAGATCGTTTTTTTGATCTATTTGATTGTGATACCAAAACTTAATGATTAATATAACTATTAATGGTGTTTTCTGTGCCTTAGAGCCTTTGGTTAACAACATCATTTAGTTGATACAATTCAATGAGAGAAAGTGATAGCCAGTACTTTTTAAGGCCAGCTAACAATATTCGACTTGCCGGATATAATGAATGGTTTCATTAATACGTCTTTCCAACAAATGGATAGCGGTTTCAACAAGCATATTAAGTGGACAGACTGCATTTACTAGAATATTGACACGTAGTAATGCATCAAGGCGATATTTAGCAAAAAGTAATTTTTTCACGATAGTTGTGGATACACTGACTACAGCAGTAGACTATAGGTAATTTTTAGGTTGACATAATCACTTATTGATCACGCCATCAATCCAACAGTACCAGTAGCCAAACACAGAAGTAAGCACTTAAAATTAACAATAAATTCAAAAAGGCTGGTTAATAGGTGGACTGGCACATATCAATTTATAACACGGCACAAGTCTTGTTATATTATTGATAAATTTATTACACGCCATATGCATTATCAGCATTACGGTTACGATATCCAGCAAAAACAATGATAGCACAATGATGCACTGAACAGGGCTGATCTTCATTTATTTTTTTGCTATTTAACAATATGCTGGCCACTACGTAAAACATCAAAGAGTTTTCCGGATGATTGTGCTTGAGTTAATCAGTGTAGTTTCCCTAACTGCCCATAATTCCAGAAATATATTTTCAAAAACCACTCATTGCTCTTGATCCAGGACAGACAAGCAATCCCTAAACATCAGGTAGTAATTGGATGATATTTATGGCTAAAATCAGTGAAAATGTTTCGCATATCAATAAAGGTTTGGCGCAACGGTTTATTGTTATTCAGCAAAAAAGACAGCCTGTTGTATAAGGCAATGCTTTCTTTAACGGAAAAAGTTTTTGGTAAATCAATCTTACTGTCTGGTCAATACGAGGTTTTATGGCAAAAACAGTTTAGGTTAGTGATGCTAGCATTGTTTTTCTATCATATTGATGGAGCTCACGTTGAAACTATATCAATTGTCCATACCTACCTAAAAAGGTAACCATGAGTATTAATGAATGACCTCTTAAATGAGTATGATATGGCATATCATTCTTTCTATCTTATGCATGCATTTAGTAATCATCTTCTATAATAATCGTTTTGTCCAGATAGATAATCTCTTTAGTCGCTTAACAGGTGAAAACCTGTTGGATTATGATATACTAACCTATAATCAGCTTAAAAATAAAGAATATTATGAAATGATAGTTAGCATATCTGGGGCTGTACGCATGATGAAGTTGATATTTCGCTGCTTAATAACCAACGATTAGTTATAAACCAAAAATTTAAGAAACAGATACACTATCAAAAAAAAACGGCATTAAATGCTTGCGTAATGGCATTAAAAAACTTAGTTTTCTTTAAGTTTTAGCCTTGAGCATCGGATAACGATTCAGGCAGGCTAATCTGGATAAAGGATTATTAACCATACAATTTATCTACGATATTCCTGAATAAAAAAATAGCAGAAGATAGTCATTGATGTTCAGAATCAATAAGGCAGAGCGTGCTTTAACACTATGTCAATTAAACATAGCGCCCATTTTGGGCGCTTTAACTTTTTAATTGCAACAACCGTATAACTACATTCATCAATCGATCAAATAAAATGCACAGCAAGCTGGTCAACTTCTCTAGCATGAATGTAGTGAAATGCGTGCTGATTACAGGTATGGATGCTAGCCAGTGTTCTATGCCAATAAATTTCGTTGCTTCCTTTGTTTTAATACTCCACAATCCAAAAATTATTAATATGATGCGATTACTTCGCTCATCAAAATACATATGATAATACAGTAATAGCAATAGTTGGAGCTTTTAAAAAAATAGAGAATAAACATTTTTTCTGCTAATAAAAGTGTTCTATCAGATCGCGATCTGACCTGTCTCAATCTTCTATTTGGCTACCAGCTTAATAGAGATTTGCAGTATAAGGAATAAGCGTTGTTTACCAACCATTGGCTTATTAGAAATAATCAACAATTGATGCTTAACAAACAGTTTTGAGGATACTCCTTTAATTTTTACCTGATCGGTTGTAATTTAACAAGTTATTTGGATGGAGCATCCATCATAGATGCTTGCTCATTGCTGTTTCAATGGCAGTCAATGTAAATTTTACATAACATATTTCAGTGTTTAAAATGCTGTCCAAATCACAACTTAAGGTATAGGCTATCGACAACAGTAACGCGTGTTTGATTTTCCAGATGTTCTTATTATCATTGATAAATGATCTCTAAATTATGCCATAAGTACTGCCTTTGGATGAATATTCAAAGGTTAACAGCCTGTCATATAATTAATTTTTTGATATATCCACACAGCGAAAGTTAGGAAGCAAGTCGCTTCATCTATTATGGTTCATTTCCAGAGATGGTTATTATTGGCGAGGATAAAATCATCATCGCTTATGTACTGACGGCTAAACAGGCGTTTCAGTATGCGAATTTTATCATGAAAAAAGCCTAGCAATTCAAAATCTTATACAACAGTATCGTCATCATCCTTAATCAAGCCTATGATCAGATATCATCCTACCAGATAAAGGATATGTACATAGAGTGCGTAAAATATCAAAAGCGGATTTAAAATAATTCAACAATGCGCCATACTGATGATGATTTTGGTAAAACTTCTTCTTGATAAAGACGCCGTCTACCAGTGCACACATTGACAAAATAATGCTAGATAGCATGGCTATTCTTTCGTTCTTCTCAATGCAGTCCAGACAATGTAGTTCACCGTGAACCCAGAACTTTTCAATAGAGTAAAATTCATCCTCATCTCGTTAGGCGGTAAAATGGACGTCATATACATCGATACTGCAATTTGTCTTGCAAAAAAGAAGGTTGCGATCATTAAAAAAGCTGCTTCATAGTCATTACCACTTATTTTAGAACAAAAAGAATCTTATCGTTGCAATTTCCACAGTTTGCCAAAATATTTAGGTGAGATGAGTACTGAAGGATATTTGGTATTTGGAACAAACAGCAAAAACGAGGAATTGAAAGATCATGAAATATTAATTGATACATCTTCACACTAATATTTAAGATTGGCACTGAGAATTTTATCAGAAAAGAGTAAAAATCTGGAGTTTTATTGGTTTTTTAGAAATGAAGTACTTATCCACAGACTTAATGGGATAAAATTCGATTAAAAGATTACTTATATATAATATATAAGTTAAATAACTTAAATGTATTTTTGTTTATAAACATATGAAATATCCTAAATTTTAGGGGAGTTGTTAGTTTTTAAGAAGTGAACATCGAAACTGGTAAATGTTAGAGCACATAACCGTCTCTAACCAACAGCTCTAGACTAGCTGGGATTGAGGCTATAATAGATCATACAAGTGCTCAGAGACTGAGTAACTTGAAAACATTGCTATCAGGTAAACATGAATTGGAATTTTTTATTGCTCATGAAATAGAATTTTCAAATTTTAGAGATGAAATTGCTAACATGGAACATATATCCACTTTCCATGAAAGTGGAATGTACTAGGAGATACTAAAGGTTAGAGAATAGAAAATGGTAAGGTACCTTTGATGGACCAATCTTTAATCTGTAATTAGATTAGTAACAATCTTTGGCAAAGACATTTAAATTTTTATAGCATATCAAAATTAGAAAATGTGGCGAATAATCATGAAGAAATAAGCATAACAGTTTATTACATATCATATATGACTTTTTTTATCACAACAAATAGAGATGAAAGTTGTAGAAGCATATACGATGATTTAAGAAAGTTTGATTGTCAAGTTGTTTTTATAATGTGACTGGAATTGAATTAAGTATTCAATACTTTAGATAATTTTAGGAAAAAAGAAAATTTTGGACTTATTTATAAGTTGGTTATTTTAGAAAAAAAAGTAAGTTTGATATTTGGAGGGTAGATGTAACTCTACTTAGACTAGTTGTATTAAGCATTGTATAAAAAGAAAATGCTAAAAATTAGTCAGAACTATTTCTGTATTAGGAAAGCTATAGAGAGGCGTATTTATGGATAGCCATTAAGCATGGTAGTAGTAATCAGAATGATTTTACGATAGCATTTAAAAATGCACTTAAAAACTTGGAATATAGATTTGTTAAAAATGTTAAGATATTTTAACCTAAACAATTAGCTAAATCAAATGATTTTCCAGATTACAATATTCATTACGATACGAAAGCTGATATGCTAGTTTTTAATAACTATAATTTGACGTCTTAGCAGAAAGAAAAAAGAGCAAAAATTCAAAAAATTAAACTGGAAGGTTTACAAGTTAAATTTTTTTTATCAACCAAACAAAGTGAAAAATAAAAAATAATATTTATCAATTCCAGCATGTTAAGCAGAGAGATTGGCTATAAGAAAAGCGGCACATCAATCATAAAATGAAATCGCTTTTTGTCCAGTGACTTAAAAATTTTTTTTCAAATAGTATTTATTGAATTTAATTTTCAATTCAGCTTGCTTGTTATTGCTAGTATCTTACATACATTAACAGATATTTTACTCTCGCTATTGCATGGATTTAAAGTGATGATATTTTTCTTGGTGTGTAAGTTTGCCTTGTTACTTACCTACGCCTTGAAAAATATTTTTTGCGATAACTAACTATACAATTCCAATTATTGGAGCTGTTTTTATTATTTTTTAATTGGAAAAGAATAGGTTTTAATCAGTTTTCTAAATAATATCCATGCCTTTCCATTGACCGACTATTCGAAATTTTGTAGATAAAGAAGTTAAAATTAATGATGATGAAATGCAACATGTTTTGAATGATGAGTAAAGTTATAACGTTTTTACACCAGTTGGATTATGCATGTTTTTATGTGCAGACTAGCCTTTGCGCCTTGCTAAAGTTAGGCAAAAAACTAGAAGCTAATTCCAGGCATTTGTCTTAGAGGCTAAAGAAATCAGATTTATAAAAAAATTTTTTATGACTACTGAGCCTGTTATTCTGGATGAGAATAACGGAGAAGAATTACGTCTGGCAAGAAATTTTGTTAATACAGATGATCGTAATATTGATACGATTATTCGTCAACGTCAGTATCTTGATATATAAAAGAAACTAAATTGTTGAAAGCGCTAAAAAAACTTAATAAAAAAGTTGAATCCATGAAAAAATCCGCGTGAAAAATGATTCATGCTGCTTGCTATAAATACAGCATAGTGCAAATATCCATAATATGCAAAATGATAATGTAATTTTATATCAAAGAGAATAGGTAAAACTAGGATGATGGATATAAACCACAGAAATTCCGGTGAGGCAACAGGAAAAGGCGAGACGGACAGATCATAATTTTAAAATGCGCAACGGTTTTTGGTTGTGCGAAATATGAGAAAACTGTCTTGCATAAGATAGTAGAAATTACTTTACATGATAATAATTGGCTGGAATAGTATGTTCCTGACTATGAATATAGAAAAGAAGCGTATCAATCGCTTATTGATGATTAAAATAAAAAATCAATGTCCTGATGACATGAGTTACATAATGCAATCGCACAACATTATCTAAGTGCAGTTCATCCTAAATAACGTTATCTAGGATAACCAAGCTTCTTGTTAAGTAAGGTTTACGCTGAAACCTTTGGTACACAGGAAAGGAAAATGATTGATATATGGTTTAGCTACTTTCTCAAAGGCGAATTGTACGCTGACGCTAGCGATGATGGTTTGGAGATATATGACGCCCAGTGAATTTGACCTACTACAGAGGAATTACACTCCTTTGTAATCGCATGTTGTGACGTAGTAACTGTGAAGTAAGAAGAAAACCAGCCAAGCTGCCATTATTCATAAAAATAAGACTATGCCAGCATCTGGCACTAGAGTGTGTATTAGATTTTATTGATAAAATATATATTAAGCAATTGATGAAAGAATAGTATAAAGAATAAAAAGGATGAACACCGGGTGGCGGCATTAGGAATACAAGAAACACGTTTAGATATGCTGGAGAAACTGAAAAACAATTAGTTTTCTGAAAAGAAAACTGGAAGGGTTAACAACCATCTGAAATCAACTTGTAATTTTTTAGCCATATCGAAATCAAAAATATTGCCAGACATGATCGCGCTCTTGTCGTCAAGAATAACAAAACCATATCGAGTATGGTAGTATAAAAAACCGTTTATGAATTTATTAATTCGATTATAGACGCTATGCACTATCACGTCCGTCAATATAGTTAAAGTTTTGGTGAAATCAAATAGTTAAGCAAAATCTAATAGAGAATGGCTAGAAATGTTTAGCTTTCTCAATTAAATCATTGGAGTAAAGATATTGTTATTTTCCATAAACTCTTTTCTGTAGCTGTACAACACCAGACTGTAACTTTAAGATCTTGGTGGTTAGTGGTAGAAAAAACTTATCATCAAACAGATTAAGACACTGATTTAGAAAGTCAAAACATTTAAAATTAAAAGATTTATAAGCAAAAAATTTGCAAGCTGCTACTTTCTCAGAAATATTGCTTTTGCAAGATAAAACCATCTGGAAAGTGATATTTGAATTTAATAGCAATTATAAATAATGCAACATAAAAATAAAACAGAATGTTTATTGCAGTTCAAGCGTTACTCGACCAAAGAAACTGTGGAAAAATGGTTTAATGCATATCTAAAAGACTAAATGTCAATGAATACCTCTATTTTCAATCTATTGTAGATCGATCAACGGTTGCTATAATTTGTAATGAATGAGCTTTACGGCAAATTTCTACAAAATTTTACCGGTACTTTACGTTAACTAACAGATAAGGGAAATAAGCAATAAAAAAGTTATGATGATAATGAAATATTGTGTGTTATCAGCACTATCCACATCAGATCTATTCGTGTTTTTGCGCTGTAAAGAGATTTTTAGGTGCTTAAAGAGATGCAATAAGAAGTTCTCTAGTACGCGTGCGCGACAACATTCAAGAGTAGTAACAGGCAGATGAAGAGTAAAGAATCGGCAGCCTTCTGCCAGAATAATAGGAATGAAATAACTGATCTAGCCATGTATGATGACTGATCATGAATTATATGATTACGTAATAACTCTTTCATCTAAAAGATAGTATTGTTCTAATAGATTTTATCGCCTTACATACTCTATAAATTAACAGAAAACCAAGAACAGGTTGATTCGTCTGGTTGTGAGACTGTTAAGCGACATCAGCCAATATATTAATGATATATGATTAATTACTAACCTAACAGATAAAAACACATTAAAAATTCATGCATGAATGATAATAAAGCAAAAATTAGGCAAAAAAGGCTTTTTGGAAGAATTGATTGAACAAAAAATGGATAAAAGAGTTAGGCAGAGAAAGTCCACAGACACTATGCATATACTGGTGCTAGATAGCTAAAGAAGGAATGATAAGAAAAATTTTTAATACTTTTCCATCAAAGTAAAAAGAGAAAGCAAAGCAAATTCGATACTTTAGTACAAATGGTTTTCTATGGAGATAATCTTTAAAATATTCAGGTTACCTTTAAAAACACACCTAAAAGGTAAGCAACTTTTTCATTAAAAATTACTATCATAGAGATATAATAATGAAAAAACAACCAACACCATGACAAGTGGTGGATTAATACTAAAAGTTTTGTTTAATCATGGCTCTACTGCCATCAAGTTGTGCTGAAAAGATGAACCAGAACACTTTTAACAAAAGTGTTGGAACTTTGCGAGTTTACTTCTCATCTAATCTATAACTATGAACTGGATGAGACTAAAAAAAGATCCTTTTCAAAGCATAAGCATGTGTAATGCCTACCACGAATAATTGATTTTCAATACCGTATAAAAATCTATTTTCAGTATACCATGCAGTCTAACTGTCTGCACTCATACTACATGAGATCGAACTTTAAGTAACATTGCCAATCAGTGCTACTACAGAACTAGGCACATGAAAATACGGCTAATATTCAACGTAAAATCAGGATATCTCTAGCGCGAAATTACACTAAAAACAAATGACATGTTTTTACATTTCAAAAAATCTTAGTATACCAAACTGAATCACTTTACGTAGTGGTATCATAACTATATAGATGGAATAATATTCATTCATTAGATCAACCAACCTATTAATCATTGATCTAAACTGGGCTACGATTGACTGTGGGTGTGATAGTAGGAAAGTTTGACAGCATAGCAAAATTTTAGACGATGTTGAAACATGAATAAGTTTTAGTAATCTTAAATATGCACAGGACGCAGATGTTAAAAGCGAATATAGCCAGCAATTACTACATTGTGGATACTATTATCATGGCAATAATGTTTAGAAATGAGGATGGTATCCTATAGCATTTACAAATAACGTTAAATACTGTAGCCACTGCTGTGAAAAAGATATTTTAAGTATCTTGGAATATAGGATGATAGGAAAAGTTATCAAAAATATCGAACAAAATTAGCGCTGATTCTATCGTACATATCTAATAGATTTTTGGAGGTGGAGTAACCTTTATAGAGAATTTCAAACACACTGGAGAGCAGGCTCAAAAACAAAGTAAAAAAGTTAGATAGACCAGTTTTATCTTATTTAAGGCACTTGCTGAAATTGGTAACCATAAATGAGTGAATAAGACTAAAGAAATATTCTTTTTGTTTTAATATAGATAAATATTAATAAGTCGCTGTTATTGTACATATTGATCAACTTTGACAAGGAAAAATGACAAAAAATGTAAGTCTTTCTAGGTTTAGTTTAAAAAATTGATTATCGTTTATCCTTACTTACTTGTAGATTCTTTTTTTTGTAAAAGAGATGTCGTTATCAATACTACTAGCAAATATTATTACGGCGATTTTTCTAGACCAGAAAATTTCTCATATAACAACAACTGTAAAGAAAGCGAAATTATTGCATGATAAAAACTAGTATATGAGTACGTAAAACTCATTACTATCTGATAGTGGATTGGATAGAGTGCCTGTATATAGATCACCTAATCAATCTAAAAATAATACAAATATTCAGATCCAAGATTTAATTGGATACCAATTAAAGGCAACTTTATCAAAAGTAAAAGAAATGATATTATCAACACAAAATACATTTATTATAGTAAAGCTAATAAATTATTCAACACTTAATTTTTTATTTTCAACAAAAGTAAGTGTATACAATTAAGTAATACTGCCAACTCCTATCAAAGATAGTTAGCAG
The DNA here is from genome assembly GCA_046530935.1 of Arsenophonus sp. Lineage (GTDB taxonomy): Bacteria > Pseudomonadota > Gammaproteobacteria > Enterobacterales > Enterobacteriaceae > Arsenophonus. The sequence continues at coordinate 53,439 of JBHEQW010000002.1, read as the reverse complement.
TATCTCAAAAACTTTTTTAATTCACTGAATGTTTGTTTTTTTACATTCTTATACAACGTAATTACCTTACATAGTTTTTTATTATTTAGGTCAAACAATACAAAAGGTAGTGTTAAAGTATTTACTTATAGAAAGTTTCTTATAAGATAGTTATCTTCCATATTTCATATTTAGCAGTAGGTGTTAAAAATCCGGACAGTTTTGCTTTTACAAAAACAACAACAGTTTCATGGATTAAACTGTTAAGATTACAATAGATTTCAGTTTTATCTTCACTTATTAGTTAAGTTAGCAGGTAAATGCACTTTAATATTCATTAAACTTTCTAACCGTGAAACATTTGTATTTTTTTAAATTAAATAACCTTTTTATTTATTAAAATCTAGTATAATTATTTTTATACATAAAATGTGCCTATTTGTACCACTTAGTTTTCAGTTAAAAAACCATAGTATTTTCATTGCATAAAAATCTCTCTACAGAGAAGAGAGAGACGCTATCACTTTGGATAGCGGTTTAGTAATTCAATAAAATCTCACTTGTTCAATGCATGTTATCTTCATCAATTGAGTTAAAAATTAATTATTTAGGCTTTACAATTAATTTTTAACGTAACTAGTATTTCTGTTTTCGTTATGCTAGTAGTATATATACATAAGAATTTTTTCAGCATAAGCCTCTCATTTTTCAGTATAAAAAATAATTTTATGACTGATTGGGTTTCTTCATATTAAGAATTCTATTCTAGATAAAGACACATGGCATCAACTATTTCATTACCTGTGTGGGAAACAAGTTTTATCAATAACACGTACATAACTCCAAATAATGAGTGATATGTTAGAGTTGCAGTTATTATAACTTTATATGTATAGATAGAATCTATACTGTAATAGTAGCATACTTATCAATAGTCATTTCAAGTAATGCTCCATTAAGTTTTATTTATGGCGCTTAACCATGTTAAAAATGCTATTCACCAGCCGTTCATAAACAAGCTTGTGAATTCTCTAAGATCACCTTTTTGATATGATTAATAAAGATGCAACACACAGCACGTTTCTTTCTTAGATAGCCACACACCATGCAATAAAATTGTTTAGCTTTTAAAAGCATATAGATGAAAAAACAAAATATATGGTATATTTACTGTTAACTCTTTTTGTCATAGACAAACAACAATATTTTCATCTATTTGTTTCTTAGATATATATCAACTTAGTGTTTTGCAACAAAATTAGCAAATAGGGGTTCCTTAGTAGCTTTTATAAGGTTAAACAGCATCATTTTTTTATTTCCGTTTAAAAATTGCATGATATGAAAGAATTGTGCATGCCCTATAAGGTTTTATACCTATATATTATATCAAATATTCTTATATTTCAATATCTTGCATACCTTGTCCTTCATGGCTTTATTTTGCGTTTTAACTGCCATTGACGAGATGGCTTACTTAATAAACTATAATATCAAAATAGCTATGGCTAAATCTTGAAATAATGTTTAGAGTCAAATATGGTCCTGGTACAAAGACTAATTTACTAATGATCTATTTGTAACTGTCTTATTCCTTGTAACTGTTTTATTCGCATACCATTTTTGCTAGTTATATAATGGCCGATTTAGCTCAAAAAACTGACGTTGTTTCGGATTTTCTTTATAGTATGTTTTTGTTTGGCATGCTGTTTGCTATAGGTAGTGAACTGTAGGGCAGAAATTGGCAGCATAAGCGCCTTTAAGCCAGCATGTGCTGTTAAATCGCGTTTGTGTTATAAATAAAAAAGTATCTTAATATTCATGCTTATTAACGATGTAAGCCGCTGCATATCTTGATCTTATAGTTTCGCTACGTTAACAATTTCATCCAGCTAATAGTCTCTCTCCATAGCTTATACGCCACGGAAAGGTTTTCTGTACTATGCGCTGATAAAGTTCTATTACTTGAAATCCTCGCTATAATTATACGATATAAAAATAGCAATAATTGTTAGCCTAGTCTTCGTAGACTTGTATCACCAACAGAACGTTGGCGATATATGGATCTGCCTAAAAAATGGTGTTGACCATAATGTTTTTCTCTGTTTTAATAAAATGTAAGTGTTTGGTTATCGTTGTATTAGCCACGCGAACTTTGGCAGAAGTAATCGTCTCAATCAAATCAAAAACGTAGGCGTGTTAACCATGCTTCTCTTAAAGCAGTTCAGCTGTCTTGCAATCGAATATCACAAAACAGCGCAATCAGTTTTTTGTCACTAACTGTAAATTTATTCAACCAATGGCAAGACCATTAAATAATGGCAGAATTGCTGTTCTGGCATCTATTATACCGCTATCTTCTAGATAGCGCTGAAGATGTTGCCAGTCCAAGTTTCTTTATATTGCGGTACAACTATTTTGCTCTGTATTTTCTCTAATTGTTGTAGGTGTGTTCTTTCATTACCGTTTTCTGACAGTTTCCAGGACTTGTGGGTGGTGGGCGCATAAGCAACTGTGTTTTGGAATATGCAACGTCACTTAAGCACACAGAAATGAAGACATGGCGTACTTATAATTTTTCATTTAATTTTCCTTATATCTGGTAACTTAATTCCAATTGATTAATCATAATGAGGTGCATGTATAAACTAAGATCGTTCAGTTTATCAAATAGCATCTCATGTGGATGCTGTTTTCAAATGAAAATTAAAATGTTTGGACACTACAAAATCACTTTTTCACCATTAGCACTGATCTAGCAGTTATTTTCTTACTGTAGGCTAATCGGTAAGCGAGTTTATTTCAGAAAAGTTGTTAATCGCTATACCTTGTTGCTATCTGCCTCGACAATAGTAAAGTATCCGTATATGTGGTAAAATCAACGATTGACTTAAACCCACAGACATGTATCACCATGATCGGATAAATTGAAATATGGTGGAGGCTTTTTACGCGTAAACCTGTTTGACTTAGCAAATAAAATTGTTAACTGGTTTTGCTGTAGTACGGTCTTAATATCTCTTCATTAGCGTAGTATATTTCTTTAAAGCCTCTCAGCAACAAAAACTATAATACCCAGCGAGAAGCGGCATTTACTAGCGTTTTTCACAAGAATTAATAAATTGTGTTAAGCACGTGTACTACTCATCTTACAGGAAGCCAAGAATACATGGAATGTTTGTGCATATTGCTTATGCTAACCATTTTATACGCACGGTGGCTTAACATAACCATTCCTAATGAACAAGGATTACCTTATATTCTACCCAGAAGACGTAACAATCTAATATCATGGCATACAGAGTGAAAAGCAATAAGAATTATATATTGCACGATGGGGGATTATTAAAACATGCTAGTATAAACGTCGATTGTTAGCGCTTTTTACCATGGTCGAATGATATTGACCGATTATATCTTGGCTGGCTAATATGTAACTATTATACATTAGGATATCTGACGTCAAGTCTAATTGCGTATGTCATGGTTAGCATAAAAACAGGCTAAAAAGATCTAATGTGGTCTTTTTCTTTCCCTGATATGAGTCCTGGCTCTTAATCTACTTTATTATTGCTTGCGCAATACGCTGGTAAAAATCTTGCTTGTTGCTGCGGCCTGTGCAGTAAGCTTTAAAAAAGTATAGTTTTCTCAGGAAGGGACGTTGCGACTGTAGTTAGCAAACTCAGTCGCAGAATATCTGGTTGTTACTTATAGGATCAAACAGATTTACGAGTTGCAAAGATCGACGCCATATTTTAACTTATCAAGTTATTGTGATACTGGTGATTTTAGTTAATCGCTTAGCTTTATGACCTATACGGATACCTGACATTGTCGAGGTAGATCGCCAGATTAATGATTAACTACTTTTTTGTAATGGCGCTTCTGCTGATTAAACTACAGGGAAAAGATAACAGTCAAATCAGTGCTAACACTTATATAGCGGATTTTATCGTGGCGCCATTTCAATGTTTTACTGGAAACTTGTATCCTCCACACAACCTGGTGTTTGATGAACTGGACGATCTTGAGTTTTCGACGGTAGATCATTATAATCAATCAGATGGAATTAAGTTAACGGATATAAAGAAGTTAGATGAAAAATCATAAGTATGGCCTGTTCATTGCCTGTTCATTTCGGTGAACTTAACTGGCATTGCATATTCAGAAACACCGTTGCTATTTCTCAATCATAAACCACTAATATAAGAATACACCCTGTAATGATTAAAGAAGACACATACTAAAACTGTCGTACTAAAAGCCTTTCAGTGCTGCTGAAAGCCAGAGAAAACAGCCTGTTACTGTATGAAATCCGTCAGCGTAGCGATAACCATTAGATCAAGCAATGCTAATACATCACATCATTAACAAACAACAGATATTAAAGTAGTTCTTCAATACCAATTGAAGTATCGGCGTCTGCCGTGCATTTTAGCGTCTGCCTAAATTGCCATGAATTTTGCTATGTTGAATACATGGTTTTAACGTAAACTGAAATGTCTTGTCAGATTGAAAATGAGGAAGGAATGTGGCCTGCCATCTGCCATTATTCTGTCTATGTGTGGACGCGGTGTCTTATAGAGAAGAAGTTTTACCAAAATCATCATTATGATGTGATTGGCTGAATTGCTAAACTATTTTTAAAGCCTCTTTGGATATTTGGTACGCGCTATGCAACTATTCCTTAAGTTGGGGATAGGGATTAATATCTAGTTATATATCTAAGATTAAGGATGACGGCTATGCAGTACCAGATTTTAAATTATTAAGCTTTTTGTCTGATCAAATTTAGATACTGAAACAACACCTATTGCTCAGTCCAGAATGGATGAGGATTTTATACTGGAGCAACAGCAACCGGCTACGAAAAATTAACCGCAATCTGCGAATTGAGGTCGCTTCTATCTTACGCTGTGTGGCTATATCAACAACTTACCTATACGAGATGACTGTTAACCTATTGAAGATTTATCCAAAGGGCATACTTATATGGCGATTTAGACTCTAATTATCTCCGATAAGAAAAACACCAATAAAATCAAATGCGCGTGGCTATTTATTGATGCCGCTCCTATGCCTTGCCTTGTAATCCTGGCGCTATTTTAAACAGTGAAATACCAGATGTAGAATTTGCATTGATCGGCATTGAAAGACCAGTGAACTCTAGTCTGCTGATGACTACCCTCAATCCCAATAACGAGCTGAATTATCATTGATCAGCTGAAAATTAAATGAGCATCAGCAAAACTACTTGCTGATTATCAATTGTTAATCTGACTGACAAGCCAACGGTTGCTCACAGTACTTATGTTGGTACTGGAAAGGCTGCTATCACTGTAATAGCCGAGCAGCCTTAAGGCAGGACGCTCTCGACCTGATAGAATATACTATTATCAGCCTGAAAAAGTGTTTATTCGCTATTTTAAAGACTGTGAATATAGCTTATCACTTGGATTGTTAGATGAATTGTTCTGACAGCAATGTGATCTGCTCGCATGCTCAATTTTTGAACCCTGTCGGATTAAAAAGCAAGGAATAAGCAAAAACTTACTTGTATCGAAGATTGGGTGGCAGCATACTAGTAATCAGCATGTATTGCACTATGTCCATGCTTAAGAAGTTGACTAGAGCTAGCCACGCATTTCATTTACTAGATTGATGAAGATAGTTATATGTTGTTGCTGTTAGAAAATTAAAGCGCTATAAAATGGGTACTATGTGTTTAATTGCCATGATCTTCAAGCACGCGGCCTGATTGATTCTAAAAACCAATGTCGATCTTCTGCGGTTTTTCCTGTTCAAGGAAATCGAAGGTAAATTGCAGAGTTAATAATCCTTTATCTGGATTCGCTTGCTGGATTGTTATCAGATGCTCAAGATTAAAATTTAAAGAAAACTTGTTTTTTTTATACTCTAATGCAACCATTTAATGCCATCTTTTCCTTTGGCAATACTAGGTTTTTAATCTTTGCTTTACCGCTAATGGTTATCTGGTTATTAAGCAACGAAATATTGAGTGCATCATGAGTATAGTCAGGTATATTCACTGTCATTTCATATATGTTCTTTATCTTTTTTAAGAATAGATTATAGGCGAGCGTATCAACCAGTTGGTGTTTACCTGTTAAACGAGTAAACAGATTATTTGTCTGAGTAAAATGCTCAGGTATAAGATGATTTCTAAATGTATGGATAAGAGAGAAAGAACGATAGGTTATAGTAGCCTTCTTTAATACGTTATCGATTAACAGTCAGGTTTAGATCTTTATAGGTGGGATAAGTTAATACGTTTTCAGGCGCGCCAGCAATACGAGAAAAAATAATGTTAAACCTCACTAACCATCAACACACTTATTCCTGTTAAACGTAGCATTAACGCGATAATGAAATGTATTTACTAAAAAATCTTTTCTGATAAAGACTATATTGACTTCTAGAACATGCTTGCTTTTTTTTGATAACAATAAATTGTTGCAGTGCAGTAGGAAGACTTTATTGATATGCACAACGTGTTGTTATCGATTTTAGCCACAAACAGCATTTCTATGCTAGTGCTATTGACAGATTAATTATCCAGCGCTGGATGAATTGCAATGGATCTTTGAAAAGGTATTGCTTTGAATTGGCGCGCGCATTCAGGAAGCCGTCCTGATTGACTTATGCACCCTTATTCAGAATAGCTATACGATTTCTTGCTTCTTGTGGCAAGAAGAGATCTTGAGGTCTAGAAAATGCTGGTCTCTCTGTCATTGTTCATGCATCATTGTGCTACCATTGTTTTCTGCTGAGTATTCTAATTGCAGTGCTCATGATCCATCTAGCGTATAAGAAATTTATCTATAAGTTTGCAAGACTACTGCAGCGTTATAAATGTGATGTGGCTGATACACGCAGCATATTAACAGGGCTTTCTGAATTTATTGTTAATTTTAAGTGTTTATGGTTGCTTGGCTATTTAGCACTCTTCGGATTGATGGCATAGTCAATCAAGCATTGAGTCAATTGAAAAATCTCCAATAATCTGATACAGTGATTATTGTATCTAGAGCTAGCTACGTGCAAAGAGTTTTGATTTTTTTGTGAATGTCTCTATATTAAATGCGAGTAAATATCCAAGTAATGCAGCTAGTCGGTTAATATGTTTGGAGAAACTGATAGCCAATTGTTTGGAAAGATATTTTGATAAAACACTCCATTATATCCTGTAAGGCGAACATCTTTAGGTGGCTTTAAAAAGTACCAGCTACTACTTTCTATCACTGGATTTTGTTAATCAGATGATGTTGTTAACCAAATAGCTCTGGTGGAAGAAAATAGGCTTAAGATTATGCTGATCCTTGCTTTCGGTATCCACATCAAATAGGTTAAAGAAAAAACGATTTTGTTAAGTTGGCTCTCGCTGCTTCTTGTTTGGTGTTCGATTACATGTTCCTGCTATTATTATACAGCTGTTATTGAAATATGATGGCCAATCAAATTGGATGAAGCATTAAAAAATAATTCAATTGCATTTTATCACAATACACAAAAAAGGAAAGTATGACAAAAAAATCAACACTTCAGTTGAGATTTTTAAGGTTGGAAATGATCTGAGTACTAGCCATTATAGTGGCTGCTTATAATACTTGCTATTGACAAGGTTTCATATATACTTAATAAAAGCACAGTTAATTATGAAATTGATAACGCATAAGAATTGGTGAGGCAATCATGCGACATGCTAAAGACATAGGATGAATATTCATTTACAAATGCTGCAAAAATGACCGGCACACTAGTGTAGTTTGGCGGCATAAGCTGCAATATGCTCATTAACAGCAAAAAATTAAAGAGCAATAAAAAAACAGCTAATGGTTTTGGCGGTGTGATATAATTATTGTTCTAGAAAAAGTACAAGGCTCAACTTAATAATAAATAAATTATTTTTAGTTGCTTATAAAAGCATATAACAGAAAGTCTGTAGCACAATAGCAACGAAACTGATCGACATCGCAATGATGCATGCTGTCTAGATTTCCTGTACCAACAATATTCCTGCCATTATTGCTGAAAAAGTATGGACGTAATGTAAACCAGATAACGGCTCGGTCTGACCTCCTCTGTGCTTGGTTAATACCTTCGCTTTCAAATTTTATAATTAATTCTCCAATTATTTTTTAATTTTTAAATTATTTTACGATGGATGTGATGTAGGAGAATAGAAAAGTAGAGTTTTGCTTTTTTTCATTTAAGTGCTCTCAAATAATAAAAATTATTATCTTTTGGATTGCTATAAATTTAACCATGCTATCAAAGGAGCTTTATTTTAATGATGCAAATCCAATATACTAGATTGATCAAAAATCACTAAAAAGCATCAATTAGCAGGAAAGTCTGATGTCGGCGAAAGCCGTAAATATCAATTTGGAGAAATGTGGTCCATATTGAGCGTTGATTATTATCTAATTTAGATCAATTAGATTGATATCTAAAATCTCTAAAAATATGGATGATCTAGAAACTATAAGGATTTACTCAATCAGTTGTGCATTAAGATTAAAATCTGTGCGTTTTTTTGTGCTGGTAATAAGTGGAAGAGAGTTGGGTGAGTATATATACACATTGGCGCAATATCTGAGCGAATGTGGCTTTAACTGGGCTTGTTTTTGGTCATATAATTGTGGCTTTTATCTCCGAAGTGAAAATAAACGCTTGAGCTATGCCAAAATAGATTTATATGTATTACTGGCCTGTAGTAAGTGGGCAATAAGAAAAAACTATGTGAGCGCACTGAGTATTATATTGCTCTTGGTTGGTGGCTTGCGATGTCATTAAAAACCCACCCTGGTTATTTTTACAAAACATTTTTTAGATTTTTATCAGAACCCAGATGTCGGATATTAGTGGAGTAGAGATAGTAACAAAAATTATTTTTAGCGTGTTTATCCATCATGTCAGCCATGTTGCGCCATCTCTCAGCCACTGCATGGTTATTTTTTCTGATTTTCTTTGCTTTTTTAGCCTTGTCATCTATTTGAATACAGACAGCAAATGCTTGCTGCTCTGTTTTACACTGGTCTTTTTGTTGACAGCATGAACTTTGTCTGGCGTTTTCTTTTGTGTTAAGAGAAGGGTCTTACCAGCCTGCTGCTCAGCAGGTTAAGTCTCTTTGGTATGCTTTGGGTTGGAAGAATTTTCACTTATTGGTGTTATGGCTGTTTACAGTTTACTTTTGGCAATGTGTACCTATCTGATGGCAGTATTTGGAATGTTGTTTTCATTCAAAATGGTTCTCTGGGTTATCAGTGCTGCGGTTATTATAGGGGGTCTTTTTTTTTGCAAAAAAATTATATCATTCGATTCAGTGGCAAGAAAATATCAATTTACAAAAATTAGAAAAAAACCAAAAATTCATAGTGAATTTATCTTATTAGAAGTATTAAGCGCTCTTATGGTTGTAACATTCTCATCTTTATGTAGAGCAGAAAAGTACAGTGAATATCTATGCGGATAGGAGTTACTTTCTCGTCGCAGCAGTCATACTAATCAATTTAATGAATCCGCAAAGCGGTATATTTTTAAGCATCGTGATGAGTTATAAAACAAACCGCTCTAAAAACGTATTATTACTTCAATGTTAATAAAACTGAGTAATTTGCAACTGTATTTTGCGAAAAAATACTTTTGCTAGGCAAAATGTGACCAGTTGGTTGAACAGCGCTAAAGACCAAACAAAATTACATAGGCGCTTAAATCTATAGCGTAAATTGTGATAATCTTTCAAAAAATGCATGTAGTAGTGATTTGCCGGCTCAAATTAACGACATATGCGGTTATCTGGATGATAAAAAAAATATCACACATGCCGTTTACGCTGCCTAGAGAAGCCCAGCCAAAAGATTTTTGGCCTCAAAAATGGCTGCTATTGGAATATTGCCAATGCACTATTGTAGGAAATCCTCAGTAGCGTCTTTCAGAAAAATCGATAACCTGTATCACTTTCAGATGAAAGACAAGGCTTAGTTAAATCGGATGAATATCGCTATCAATAGCGTAGGAGCGTAGGTAATAATCTTAACGTTGCCAATACCGTTAATGCTAAAAAGTGGAATTATTAATAATAAATTAATGCAAGTGACAATATCAAAAATCAATGTAGTTGGCCTAATAACGCAGCACTGAAAAGCCTGGTTATAATGAAGCGCACGCTAATGAAAAATGGATCTATATCTGCGATCAACTGAAAATCAGAACTGTTAGAGCCAATGCCTGCTTGTCTACCTGTAATTTTTTGCATCCAGATGAAACGACACAATTTAGTTGTGGTATGTAATCATAATTTATTGGTATAGCGAAACGCCAGAATGTGCTTTGCTGTTATCTAGGAATGCATGCTTTGAATCATAAGGTTCCCTGAAACAACACGAATATAATAGATAGATAACTAGGATGGATGGTGTAACGTGACTTTAGAGAATATCGTTGCCATGTAAGTGGTTTGTATGCTTCTATGAGATTATAATGAAGCATTTAGTCTATATTATTACCTGCTTTCATTAACAAATCAATTTTAATGTATTTATGACGTAAAATCATAATAAAATAAATAAAATGATCTATTAATGTAATATTCTTAATAAAGACGTATTAAATAAAGTAAACACGATCTAACGTAATCGATCATCAATAAGATGCTAAAATGAGCAAAACTATTCTCCAGTTAGAAATTGGGATTGTTTGATGCTAGATTTCCTCTTACTTGTTGATAAAAAATTGACTTAGGCGATCAGTATACTGTTTGGCTATGCATGTACTAGAAAGGAGTTATGCTCATTTTTGGTGTATAGTGTTTAAGAGATGCTAGCGTACTTATTGATTAATTTTTGATTAATTTCTTGAATGATTATTTCAACAATAGAGATATGATATGCCATGAAAAAGACTACTCTACAGATATCCGTAAAATCATATATTACATATGATCTCCACTTGGATGAACTGATTTTTAATTGTGCTAAATGCCTGATAGATACAGCTCCGTTATAGGCTGAGATTGAAGTTATAACTAGTACAATATACTGAAGGCTCAAATCTAATCTTCTTGGCTGGTGTCACAGATTACAGCGTCATCCGTAACAATTATTTGTCACAGTAACCATACAGACTTGTATGGGTGGTATTGTGATTAAAGCGCATAATGTTGGTGATTGGATTCCATCGGCAACAAAATATGCTTTAACAGCTCGTTGGTACAGCCTTATCTGAGGTGTGCAAAAAACATCGAAGAGTTATTACCATAGTTATATATCTATGATGTATCTCCATTGCTGATTTTTATGAAGTTAAGTTATGCTTTTGCTTTTCGCTGAAAAGCGCATGCTCTTTTACAAGTAGTATACCCATCAGTATGCTAAAATAGAAAAAAGCTTAAAAATCACAGGTAAAATACTGTTTCCCTTGGCGATTTTAATGGTGCCGATGTTTTTATTTCTTGGCCTATAGCATATATATAATCCTGTCATGCAAGATAATCTCATTTTCCTGTTTGCTCATTAGCGCAATTACTCAGCATTGGTACATTACATAAAGAGCTGGTTTCGGTCGAAAATGTTTATTGAGAGTCAGAATGTGATTTGTGGAAAACTCTCAATGTCCTACAAGCACATGGCTTAAGCGTATCTTCACGGACATTGCTAATGAATGCCAGATGCCATTGTTTTTTTGGAATTTAATGGCAAATATATTCAATGATACCCACCAACGCCAATGCTGTTTGTGACATAAAATGGCTAATCTGCTGACTTCACTTCTAAAAGATATGGAACCGCAAGTGTTAATTGTAAGAGATTCAGGAAATCTGGTTACCAGAGAGCCTTGATGCCGCTAATAATCCATTTATTTTTTGTTTGCAAAGTTTTTAGCAAAGTATTCTGAGGCGATCAAGAAGGTTGGCTTGATAAAGATTAAGAAAAACTACTAATATTCTATAACTTCTTGTTATAGTGCTTGGCGTCTAAGAACGACGAATTAAATTGAATAGGTTTTTGCGACACTGAGATACAAAGCAGGCCTATGAAAAATATCTGTAGTTCTAGAAAAATAACTATTTCAATGGTTATTTAGTTCAATGGTTATTTAGACTGCTACAGTTTACTAAGAAAAGCTGAAACCACATAAGAGAATTTTAGCTGTTTGACCATGGTTTCTTGTAGTAACCAACATCCAATTTAAGGATGGAAAACAAATTGACGAAGCATCAGATCTGAGCCTAACATTACCGTCATATATAAGATTTTGTAACTCAGAAACAATCACCGGTGCTTGCCTTACCCGAGCTATGCAAAAGATGAACTTATGACAGACAGAAGATAATCAGCTCTTATTGTTTGTGCAAAAAAAGCTTCCTGAATCCTAATGGTTTACGGAGTTATCAAGTGTATACATTAATCTAGATAAGTACCAAGTATTTTTGTTGATGTAGGTTATGAAGCTAATTAATTCAAACGTTTAGCTTGGTGAGCCATGTAACAACTTTAATCATGTCCAACAATAATACAGAAGAGTATAGAGAACTTTTTTAGTAAGTGTATTAAAAAATAAGTAAAATTAAAAAACATAAAATCTTTAATAGAAGTTATATCTCCTTTAGATGTGGAAAAGATACTGAATAAAGGATACGATAAAAAGCTAAAAAGACTCAACAAGCCAATTTAAAAAGACTCAACAAGCCAATTAATGAAGTGCTTTAACAAAAAATAGCACTAAAAACCGTTATAATTCATCAGTTAGCTAGATAGCCTTCCTTGCGCCACTGAACTATTTTATGTTTGAGGTAAAGTAGAATTTAGAAAAATTAATAGAAAAAACGATTAAAAAGGCTCATTTTTTCTTTAAACAGCTATCATTGAGGAATATGTGATATATGAGCATAACTAAAAATTTCCATAAAAGTTAGAAACGATGAATCATGTTACCAAAAGATATGCAACCTTCAATTAATCTAAAATTGGAAGAGACATTAATCGCCATCGACTATGCCAGAGATGAAAAAAGCTTTGCTAAAATTGTTGAGCATGTAACCATTATTGGTTAACAAGTTGTCTAATAATTAGAAAAATATCCTGCAAAAAATTAAAGCTAGAAAAAAGGAGTTAATTTCAGCAAAAAAATATTAATCTCTAAGATATTGAAAGACTGGAAAACTTTACAATAAAATATTCATGTCGATTTTATTGCCAAATAGTAAAATTATCAAGAGCTTTTTAAGCTGAAAAGAGCTAAAAAGACAGGTGTTACTAGAAAAAAGCAACAAATACCAGATTTAATCAGACGCATTAAGGTAAAAATACATTGATGTAAATATCTAATGACTAAAAAATTTAGCTAAATATTACATATACGATATTTAAGTAATTTTAACTAAAAAAGAAACGTCTAAATATTTTTTTAAAATTTGGCTTTCTTGATGAGATTATAAAATATTATGTGACTTTGATATCCTAAAAGTGTGATACAGCTTTATTTGTAGATACTGATATAAAAACTATCAGAGTGATATTTTCTATTCGCTAAATTACTGAACAATGCTACATGGTGGTTATATCTGCCGCTTGATAGAGCACAAATAACCACATGATAAGCTGATGGCATGCCAATTCATGCGTTATAGCATTGCTGCGGCTATACAAAAGCATTTAGAATCTGTACACAAAAATTTCCTTTGCTTTTTTCTATACTGTTTTATTGCTGTATGTGTAGTGTAAGTCTTCACAATTAAAAAGAATGAACTACCTTAATTTTTTAGTAATAGGGGGAGATAAAACTGCTTAAAATATCTATACAAAATTGTTTGAGATTCTTAATATGAGACACTCTAAGATGGTGAGATTATGCATGATAGTTAAATGCCGTTATTATAGTTGATACAGAAATACATTCGCAGACGAAATATGACCTGGTTAGTTGATAGAATTCTTAAATTGTTGATGTACAGTGATTACACTGATAATTAGGTTATCACCATGTTTAATAACTATACCTTTCAGAAAATCAATTCAAAAAAACCAGATATGATCTATAATCAGCGGAGATATCGGAACAATTAAAAAAACACTAGTTGGCTGATGAATATTATTGATTTAAGGTAGAACACTGTAAAAAGATATCAAACAAGGAATACAATAAGAAAAAATTGAAGGCAAAAATAAGAGCTCACCATGAAAAATTGGGCTTGTTACTTTTATTTTCTTGAGAAAAGTCTTGAAAGAGACATAGTGGAAGCTGTCAACGTAGGTCTTAACTAATATTGAAATAAGTAATCTGTTCAAAAATTAAAGACCATAGAACTAAAAAATAAGGTTAAATTGCCATAGAAAGGTTTCATAGCAAGATCATACTACACACACAATGTGTCTGCTTTATTTATCGTAAAAATATATTGGTGGAATGATGCTGGGCCAAAAAACAGGCAAAAACATATTTTTCCAAAGCAAAGTAACAAAACAAGCAACAAAAGAAATTACTTACTAAGTAACATAAACAGGTTGTGAAGATTAAAACACTTAAACTAAAGCCACAGCCTAAAAAGCTATTTTAGTGTTAGATCAGTCAATTTCATAAATCAGTATATTTTCCTTATCTTTTTCCTGATGATCGCACATTTATCCAGTTAGGAGCGTTTCATTATGACACAGCCGCCTTAGATCCTTGTAGAGATCAACCAAGATGATGTGGACGATAATCAGCAACGTTTATCACTGTAAAACAGATAAAGCTATTGTCAATCTGGTTCCTTAGGCCAGTCAATATCTTTGATGATTGAGATATTAAGACGATTAAGTTGCACCAAATATTTTTTCAGGTAGGTGAGTTTTTGCTTCTCTTCTTTAGAGGCCATTTTCAAATAAATGGAATCCAATTGCCTTAAATGGCGCAATGATTATTCTTCCATTATCCATCTTTTGCAGCCTTGTTGATTCTGCATTTAATTCTGCAGTTTTTGTGCGTATGGAGGAAATATTTAGCAGCAAGGCAGCCTTTGAGATTGGCGCCACTGCGTTTTCTGTTTGATGTGGCGGCGTTGAACAAAACTTTGCAAATATCTCTTAATGCACCTCAACTAAATCATCAGGCAGTGTAATCAGTGTTTTTCTGTAGTTTATCTAGCATTAGTATAGGTAAAAATCTTGCTGTACTTGCACTAAATTTAAAAATTTTTAATATCCTCTTGCTTATCATCAGCAGACTTTATCTTACTGTCATGAACAAGCTAATGAAAAAGCATCATTTTTAAAATCGGCAATGCGTGGATTAACGAAGGTTCGTGGCTTTCTAAAATATTTATAACAGCTATTGGCACATTTAAAATGTTTGTTGGCCATAATTGATATTGAATGTAACTTTTTTTATGGTATATCCAGTTAGATCCTATAAATTTTCTTCTTAAAAATTAACACTTTTCTTTTGTTCTTAAATAACTAATTATTGTCTTCCATCTAAAATTTCATTGAATTTTTTAGTTCTTTCACCATATTATAACCTGTTTTAACTGCTTTTGTGTAGCGGGAACCGTTTTATCATTGTTATTCGTGGCGATACTTAACTGTGTGAGGCAGTGTTGAGTTAGCGAAGTAATTAGGATATAAAAATAAGCCATGAAAGCAATGCCTAGAATTGCATTTTGGTCATTGGCAGTGAAATATAACTTCCTGAAAGTATTTTGCATGGCAGGATAAATCCACACACATCCTGCCAGGATGTAGGCGACAGTCCTGATTTTTGCACTTTAGCAAAAATCACGATTATTTCGTAGATAAGTTAATCTCTGAAGAGAAATTTCTTTTTCAAAGCCTGTAATAGGGCAAGAGTAATCATGCTGGCTTCCAATGAGGTTATATTGCTGATGCACTAACTATTTGGCTATATTGACAACTGTTGTTGCTTTGCTCTCAGATCAATATGTTGTCATCTCTGTATTTCAATTCTTATGGTTTCAAGTAATCTTCTTCAATGGCAGGTAATTTTGTAAATAAAATGACAATACGCTATGGAATATAAGCTATCTTTTAATTTGCTGATATAAGTGTTCACATTTTGAAACTGGAATTCCTTATCAATAACTATCTTATTATCCAACATTATTATGCGATTGTAATTAATTTTATTATAGCTAGCAAATATTTAGTACCATTTAACTCAATCTGATCAAAGAATCCACTCTTTATCAATGATGGGATCAAGAAAACAGCTAACACACACTCTGCTTAACGTCTTCAAGAATTTTATCGCTCACATAACGACATGTCGATCTCTGGGAATAATTAAGATAATGGTTCGTTATTTCTTTTTATCTCATACTATGATTGCATTTTATAGCTTTTATCTATGTGAAATGACGCTTCCATTTAAAGGATTGATGGAAAAATATGTTATCAATTTCAAGAATACAAATTACTACATTTATGTTTGTTGTCGATTCTTAAGTAATGAAGCAGTGATGCCATCTAAATGCTGTTTTTAAATCAATGACTGTTTGTTCCAGTAACTACTCAACTAAAAAATTAAGCCATTTAATATACATTTAAGATAACTAAACTATTTATCCTTGTAAATATAGTTTAGCCAGAGGACTTTCAGTAAGATTATTAAATGTTTTCCTAGAATATAGGATTTTGAAACGATATCACTGTAACTCTAATGAATATCTTCAAGCAGATAACATATTCATTGTGATGATATGTGTAGAATAAAGTGAAATGAATTGCTTCGATTCATGAATCTACATCATCCGACAAATTATCGCTGAACTAAGTAATGAAATGCAGTTTTATGTTTGAGTGTTTGTAAAAGGAAATAATCTCTTTGATCTGTAACTGCTTTCTTTTTTATAGCAACAGCGCTGTTAGCAAAACTGTTTCATGGCAGTTATAATGGATTTATACCAACAATTTTTGCTAAAATACAGTAGATTATCCAACAGCTAATAACACCTGATTTTTTAACAGCGTCAATTTTTATTTAATAGAAATTTGATAGTTCAGACTTACAGTTTTTGAGATGTTTTGCAATTACTTAGTTAAGAGGCAAAGATAAATTACGCATTAATTTTACGGTTTTCTATTATTTTTTTAGTGGTAATCTACCAAATCTGAAGTTTTCAGCATTAAAATCCTATAATGCTCTCTTTCCATCTTTGGCGCAAAACAAGTTTATGCGTGGGAATATATCTTATGGGAAAAAGTTTTGGATCAAGGATATCATCCTGTAAACAGCCTTATTAATCAAAAAAGCTCTGATTTTTTTGATTTGACAATGAGCGTTTTATATCAGTTAAACGCTACAATCTTCCATGGTTCATTAACCTGATTTGTTTAGTCAAACACAATGTGTTGCAGTATGATAGGTTCTATTTGACAAATTATGAACTATCTAAATTTCTGTTAATTTTAAAACATCAACGCAGTCGTTCAACATTTCAATAATTATGCTTTCATCATTTATGATTTTTCCATTAATATTGGTAAAAGCACAGTAGACATAATTATTATGTCTACTGTTTTTCATGAGCAACTAGTCACTTAAATCCTTTTCTTATCTATAGTTATTAACTATCTCTTCAAATGCAATAGAGCTGACTAGCTTTTTCATATTCTTCCATATTTTCACAGTGAAAATGACATGTTTAGTGGATTACTCTATTAATTGCATTAATAATTCATTTTCTTTTTTTTATGCACTCAAAAAAGTTAAACAGCTATTTCTTTAATTTCATTAATTTAAATCCTTTTTTATTCGTTGCAACTTTCTTAAGGTAGGTTACCAACGTCACGAATTGGGTATTTTTTCAAAAAGCTCACGTTCATCTGATCTGATTGATTGCTAGAAATCAATCATCATCGATTATTTCATCCCCCTCGTATTTTCCATTTATATAAAAAAATTGTTAATAAAACGTAGAACTAGTCTATTTCTTGTTCTTCTGTAAGATCAGTTTGTTTTTTCAGTATTAGCTATATATCCCTTAATAGCAATTTTTCTTAATCTAGGCGATTTGCAAAAACAGAAAATTTCGCCATCCATTTTAAAGATATCTTGAGACGCTAATTTTTTAGCGTCTATTTTGTTTTTGGTTCAATATAAAGATAAAAAATCGTTTTATCTTTATATTGACATAATTTGATGATAAAAATTGCTTTGAAATATTTTAGAGTGCATTTCTGCACTTAAGATAGCAATTAATCTTTAACGCATGAGAGAAAAAGTCAGCTCACAGTAATATGGCAATCAAAGCCTTTTGCTTTTCAAAAACCCATTAACTGATATCCAAAAATGCGCAAAAATTATTTCATAAATAATATTTAAATAATCCAATATAGTTATAGCTCATAAATTTAGTTGTTTTGCAATTTCTATAAGAATTAATTGGTGCAATGCTAAAAATAGAATATCAAATTTTCTTTCAGTGAAGAGGTTATTCTGTATTTATGAGGTAAGCAGATAAGGTTGTATGCCATCGATATACTCCAGTAGTGAAAAAGGTTATATTAGCAAATGTTATTGGTGAAAATCTATTATACTATGGAAGGATTTTTTGCTACACAGGTTGACATGAAAAAGCAAACAGTCATACAGATCAACGAGACTCTTTCCTCTAACGCTCTGCTAATATTATAAAGTCGCATCTCATTAGTTAGCTTTATGATAATTTGTCATATGATGCAGATTCATGAATTTAAGCAATTCATTTTACTTTATTCTACACATATTATCACAGTAAATATGTCACCCCCTATGGTGGTGTTCATTATTGTTATAATGAATATGTTGCAAAATCTTCAATTTCAGGAAAATATTTAATAATGTCATTGAAATTCCTATGGCGAAACTACATCACAAGGATAAATGGTTTAATTATCTCTGATATATCTTGAATAGCTTTACTTTATGGGAGTCAGCAAAACAAACAGGCATTGATTTAAAATCAATGTTTATATGGCGTCACTGCTTCCATACTTTAGCGATGGCAGATAACATAAATGCACTAAGTGGTATTGTTGAAATCAACGAAATATTTTTTTATAAATTCTTTAAATGAAAGAGTATAATCCAACATATGAAAGCCAGAAAACACATGAGAGAAGGAGATAAGAGAAAAGAACAAATCCTGGTCTTAATAGACTAATGTCGACAGAATATCATATAAGCAATGAGATTCTTAAAGAGTTTAAGCAGAGTGTGTGTTAACTGTTTTCTTAATCCGATCATTGATAAAGAGTGCATTCTTTGACCAGATTGAGTTAAATGGCACGAAATCTTTGCTAGATATGATGGAATTAATCGCCATCGCCTAATATTATTGGATAATCATAGAGTTATTTGTAAAGAATTCCACTTACAAAATACAAATACTTATATTAGCTGAGTAAAAGATACCTTATGTCTTCCATCCCGTAGAGTATTTTTATTTACAAAATTATCTGCCAGTAAGGAAATTGTTTGAAACCACAAGAATTGAAATATAGATATGGCTACATATTGATTTGAGATAAAACCAACAACCTTTGCTTAACATATCTTTTAATCTATAGCGTTTGACAGAATAGTTTGTGTTAAAATATGCAATTTTATTGTTTAATAAAATTCCGTATCCTGTGGATAAAACAGATATTGCTTGATCTTTATTCATCCCGTATTAGCTATTAGCTATCTCTTCTGATTTTATGAGCTGTCTTTTTAATCGACTTATCTCATTGAAATTATGAAATTATACTCTGCTTACTATTGATTTTTTCATATTAACACCAAAAAAAGGTGATATATTAATAAATATAGCTTTTTATGTGGAGTTATTATCAAATTTGATGTATTGCGATTAGGCTATCTTCCACTCTTATGCGGTGCTTCATGAAGCTATTCTCAATCTTTAATATAAGAAACTATTAATTTTTAATTTTAAAATCTATCGATTGTAGATTGGTTACCACAAACCAGATAAGAGCATGTCAAAATCCTCTGAGCTAGCTCTATTTTTCTGAGTAGATGTAAGCATCTTAAATAGCAGCAAAATGGTTTTTTCTAGATTTTTCTCTATCGTCTTCATCCATGAATGATTATTTCGCTGAAAAAACCTTGCAAACAAAATGTCAATGACATACAGCCCACAATTACCAATTATTGGAGATATGAAAGGTTAAACAAAGTGCTCGAAGGCTATTAAGACGTTCAGCCAAGGTTGCTTATGATTTTCAATAAGCATTTTTAACCGAAACCAGATTTTTACGTCCATGATCAGTGACTACAATAATGACCAATAGGCAAGGACAATCATTTTGCCTGACAGAAGTCTATAATGCTATCATCAAAGGAATAAACGTATGGCGATTGCTTAAATCCTGTAGGACCATTGCATGTAGTCTTCAAAGCCATTACTATTTTAGTCTGTTGATGATATAAAGAGAGTATGAGCTCTTTCAGCGAAAGAGCTCACTAGATATTCATATACATTTCAAGTGGAGATATATTGGATGTATGCTCATAAGAGCATACTTTTTGACATTTTTTCACACATTAGATAAGTTTGTAGTAACAAGATGTTGAAGCATATTCAATTGCTGCTGTGCGATCTACACATTACATTAGGTACTTTAATCTCAATATCGTCAATGCCTGTCTGTATTTGTTGCCGCGCCAAATAACCGTTAGAAGACGACTGCATATTACCAACGTTGGTTGGTGGCATGTTCAGCACGTTATTGCAATATATAGCTTTGATCTCAGCGCCTCAAATCGGTGAGAGATATCAGCTGCATAACACTATTACTAATGAGTTTATGAAATGGATCACAGGCAATATCTGGTTTTGCAGATACCAGTAGAATAGACTTTTTCATTTCATATCATCTTTCTGTTATTAAAATCAGTTAGAAAATCATTCAGAAGAATGTCCCATTTTCTCCTAAACCAAATACATCATAAATGAACATAACTCTACCTTTACTGTCTTAATGAAATAAAATCTATTAGTAATTAGTTGAAACCTACGGCAGCGCGAAGTTCAGAAACTTTATCTGTTTTTTCCCATGGGAATTGAGAACGGCCAAAATGTCCATATGTTGCAGTTTGAAGATAAATAGGCTGTAATAAATTAAGCATTTTAACTAAACCATAAGGGCGCAAGTCAAAAATTTCATGCACTAAATGAACAAGCGTTTCATTGGCTATTTTTTCTGTACCGAAAGTTTCGATCATAATGGATGTAGGCTCAGCGATACCAATCGCATAAGAAATTTGAATTTCACAGCGGTCAGCAAGTCCTGCGGCAACAATATTCTTTGCTACGTAACGTGCGGCATAGGCAGCAGAACGATCAACCTTAGAAGGATCTTTGCCAGAAAAAGCACCGCCACCATGACGAGCCATACCACCATAAGTATCAACGATAATTTTACGGCCAGTTAAACCACAATCACCCATTGGACCGCCTATAACAAAACAACCTGTTGGATTAATAAAATATTTTGTATTTTTTTGTAGCCATTCTGTAGGTAATACTGGCTTAATAATTTCGTCCATTACTGCTTCTGATAAGGTGTCTTGGCTAATTTCCTCAGCATGCTGAGTAGATAAGACAATAGTATCAATGCCAACTATTTTATTGTTTTCATATTGGAAAGTAATTTGGCTTTTAGCATCCGGACCTAACCATGGTAAAGTCCCATTTTTTCGCACTTCAGCTTGCTGTTCGACTAACCGGTGGGCACAGATAATTGGCGCCGGCATAAGAACATCGGTTTCGTTATTAGCATAACCAAACATAATCCCCTGGTCGCCTGCTCCTTGTTCTAATGGATTTTCACGATCGACTCCTTGATTAATATCAAGAGATTGTTTCCCAATTGCACTGATAACAGCACAGGAATTGGCATCGAAACCCATATCGGAGCTGGTATAGCCAATTTTGCGTATCATATGCCGCGTAATTTCTTCAATATCTACCCAGGCGCTTGTCGTAATTTCACCACCAACTATTACCATACCTGTTTTAACATAGGTTTCACATGCAACTCGTGCTTTTGGATCCTGCGCAATAATTGCATCAAGAACTGCATCTGAAATTTGATCTGCAATTTTATCAGGATGACCTTCTGATACCGATTCAGAAGTAAAAAGATGACTTGTCATATATGTTTTATTACCTTAAAATTTCGGGGAAATTATATTAGATAATTTACCATATATAAATATATATTAACGTTAAGTTAGCACTATTGCTATCTGTTTTTATATTCATTAATGGTAAAAAACTGATTTGTTAAATATATATAACGAGTTATTACCAAATTTGGTATATGATGATCAGGCTAGATTCTCGCTCTGATGCTTAGAGTGAATCTATTTATGGTTAAGAAATTGAATTGTTTTTTTAAGTAAAGAGTAAAAACCCACCCATTATTGCTAAAAAACAGATAGAATTGGTTTGGATCTAATGTAAGTAAAAATTTTATATGACTGTCTATTCTTTCACTTAATGAATTAATATTAGAAATATTAACCATTGGTTTGCCTTAATAACAATTGTTTTTCCATTTTATGTATTTTTTCTGATAACACTGCTGTTGCCTAGTTGCCAAGTTGAGCATCAATAAAAAACAGCCTATTCACCTACAATACAGAATGTATTTATATGGATCTTTATGCGTAAGAATCTATTCATCAGGATGGAGAACTACGGTTTTTCTTGTTTTTTTGCTAACCATCATCTATAGCGCTTTATACACTTTTGCCAATAATGTGCTAATTTACAATTAGATAAAAACCATAGTAATGCACCATCTTAAAATGCCTAAACAGAAATATGGCAATATAGCGCTCGATCATCTATTTCATGCAATATGATCTTGCTGCATGTATTGCTTAGTCAGATGATCATAATGAATGATGTACAACCATTTTATTTCAATAACTCCGAAGTTTTGAGGCGTATGCCGTAGAAAAAGTGAACGCGCTAGAGGCATTTTACACTATCCTACTCATAGCTTTTTCGTCTTTTTAGCGAAATGTACTTTTCAATAACGTATGTACTGCGCCTTCAGAAGGCTGCCACTGCTTTTTAGCAAAGAATATGCTGTAACGCATCAACTGAATAATATTGAATTCACAGATTTCTTTGATCTATCTTTTTTTGAATAACAGCTCACCTCCATATAACATGTTTAATATTCATACCGTCATTGGTAACGGAGATATGAACATATGGATATTAATTAAGTTCTCGAACATAAATAAATGTGCAATGCATATAAGATACAAATTTCAATATCCTCTTTCCATGCCAGCCGCAGATAGTTTAGTGTGCAAGCTTGAACAACAAGAAATAAAGCATTTAGTATGCCAGCAGTTTTTGTTAAAAAGCAGTAAAGAAGATTTGTCATACTGACAGTAATGTCTTTCCAGTCGCAATCAAGTAACATATTAATATTCTGTGTTAATAACTTCTCAGTCCCAATTTGAACACGCATAAACTGCAGGATTTTGACTTATATCTTCGGCAGAAAAAATAGCAGTTGGAACATTTAGGAAATTGATAGCAGTAATAGCTTGCTATGGGCACATATTACACAAGTCATGCAGGTTAAGCATTCGTTCAACAGATAGGCTTGCTACACTAGAGTTTGACACTTTCATCATGTTTTACAAGAAAGTTATTCTAGGCATCATCTAATAATAAAAAGAGCAGTTTAGTTAGGAGCACTATGTGGGATTATATATCTTGCTAAATTGCCATCTTGGTATCTTGCCAGAGAAATAAAAATCATCATACTGTCCGCATTCATCAGATCTATCAGCGTGCTTATCTTTCTGTTTGTCTAAGTGAGCAAAGTGGACTTGGATTATTCATAGTTCTATATAGGTAATAAATTCATCAGCAATCATACTTTCAGTTATTACTACATAAATGCAGTTGTATCAAAAATCATCATGTTGCCATTGGAGTTGCTCAAACCCCTAGATAATTATGATTAGAGGCAGATAATGCTTGCTCTGCAAGAAAAAATTGAGGATCTAAGTTGTACGAGGCATTCCTCTAGGCTTCTTTTTGGTATATGCTAAAATTTAGCAGCTCTCTCCTCCATCATTTCATGATGGCGATCATAAAACGCTTAAGATAAATGGCTTTTTTAACACATGAAGTAGTGTGTTGTAATCATGATTTATCCAATTTATGATTTCTGCGAAATTATTATAAGCTATCTAGCTGAATTAATTGAAAATATAAAGATATCGTAGGCTATAAACCAGTACTCAGATTATGAAGATCTCCAAAACAGCGTAGGGATAAAAATAGAGTAGATACCCAACAGTTCATTCCATAATGTGTGTTATGTTCTACATATGCCCTATTAATCGTAGAGTACTATGGATAAGCAATCCGATAAATTAGATGTGTTAATGGATTGTTTTCTAGTTGATGCCAAAGAAATCACTAAGATAAAAATCCTAAAAAATATAATTACTTGAAGATGTTAAAGAACTCAATAAATGCATTGATTATAAAATTAAAAAATAAATGGTAGAAGATTTTATTATAATGAACGCTTCCTGTAACGAAGCAAAGTCTAAAACCAAAAAATTCCGCTTTATCGTTATATATTTGTTTCCGGATTGCAATTATATAGACCATGGTCGTACAGCCATATCCAACATCGTTTG
The DNA here is from genome assembly GCA_046530935.1 of Arsenophonus sp. Classification (GTDB taxonomy): domain Bacteria; phylum Pseudomonadota; class Gammaproteobacteria; order Enterobacterales; family Enterobacteriaceae; genus Arsenophonus. Next base: position 28,773 of record JBHEQW010000002.1, on the reverse strand, counting down.
CCGACGATGACGATGTTGCTAGATCAGCAAGCACTAGTCGGTTTCCTGCAGAAACGTTTTTCCTCTATCTCGACGATCTGCTTACAGAATCTACCTGTATACGAATTTCTGAACATCCAACCCTAATTTAGCCAATTTAGCCATTAATATCTAGAACTTGGGCTGAATTGCTTTTTACCTAGGTCTAGGCTCGGTGGAAATTTGCATGAAATTAGATGAAGCCAGAATAAGCTGAAGGATAAAGTGTTTAAAAGCTATTATCCTTCTTATTTTAAAGTAGATCTAAAATGTCTTTCGAAAATCCAAAACGAAACTTCAGGAGGTTATCTTTTCGTATGTATAGATCGCGCTACTAGATGGGTTTTTATCTGTCTATAAGATTAAGACTATGCAAAATTGCTAGACCTTTTTTGCGTGATCTTAACTTTTAACTAAGTACGTACATACTATTCATCTGCTACTTACATATAATAAAAAAAGAATTTATAGAACGATTTTTTCTGCGAAACCGTTCAGCCACAAAAAAAGGAATTTAAAGGTTTCTGTAGAGAGCTTGATTGGTATAGAACACGGACTTTAGATCCTCACGCAAAGACATCCTCAAAGAGGAATATGTCAAGCGATTTAATTATCGTATAAAAATTGGTTGCAAAGCCATTATTTTACTTCTAATTTTAAGAGCTTGAGATAAGTGTGTGTTGATATATTTGGCTGTATAATCAAAAATTATTCCAATCAGTATTGGTAATAATACCATACTTTAGTCTATAGAAAATTACTTTTAAATAAAATCTAATTTATTCAAAAAAACAATACTAGCTTACTGGAAGTAACAGTTACTTTAAACATCTGGCTATATCACATCAAACCTGATGGATTACGGAGAAGGCGGCTGTGCATCCTCCTTTAGGAGGCTACTGCCACTCAATAACAGCGGCAGTAGATAATAACGCAAGAAGAAATAATTTTCTGTTATATAAGCCATCTCCAAGCAAAGCATTTTAAAATGCTCAGTCACTATTGTTTTCTTCTAAAATCATAAATTGGGAACACTATTGCCGAATTTATAATGTATATAAGGCGCTGAAGATGAAGGCAAGTAAAAAAACTGAAAAATCGTGGATTTTAATATCTCTAAAATTAATGAATTAGATGAAAGAATAGACACTTCGATGAAATCGAAACTTACAATATACCCCGTAAACTGATGATTCCATCTCATTTTAGCAATAATGGATGTCTTTTTGTCTTTAATTAAAGAGCGATTTAATTTCCTAACCATGAACAGCCAAAGCGACTAAGTGGAATATTTCTGAATCCTTATTGAAGGACGTTTACATGATGTTTGAGATTAGCTAGTAATGGTTTTATTAAGAATGATTAAAAATTTTCTATCTAATTGATTTTCAATATATGAAGTTATCCAGAGGATCAAGTGTCTAGAATCCTATTAAAAGATCAGTTATCTATAACTTAAATAAGTTATAGGTATTTTTTGTTTTATCTATAGTTTTTTAGAAAATTTTTTTAAATATAGTAACCTCCTATACTTGACAATAGTTTTAAAGTATCGATAATTAGTTTTTAAAAGTCGACCTTTTTATCATGTTTTCTGTTTTTAAAAATCAAAAGACTACCTAAATAGCTGTTGCTCATTACCAATACACCTAGCTCTAATAACAATCATAGAACAGATAAGATTAAGGCTATGATAGATAGCAGAGATAAAGAGGGAGAAAACAACTTGAAAACTTTACGCCCTCGAAAACACGAGATAGATTTTTTTATTGCTGATGAAGTCGAGATTTCTGGATTTAGAGATGAAATGGCTAGTATGGAACACCCATTTTTTGCTTTAAAAGGTGGTGATATAGACACGCGGAGATACAAAAGCGGTAACACAACAATAGTTGTGGCCCCTAATGCTGAATATGGGATGGCAACTGTTTTTGATAAGGATGTTTGGATTTACGCTATTTCTAAATTACAAGAGTCTATTAATAATCAGGAGCCAATTAGCCGTACTGTTTATTTTACACCATATGATTTTTTTGTAACAACGAATAGAGCCAAGAGTGGTAGGGCATATGAAGATTTAAGAAAATCATTATCTCGCCTTGCTGGGACAAGAATTGAAACAAATGTAGTCTATTCTGAAGACTCTAGAAAAACAGAAAATTTTGGCTTGATTGATAAATGGGTTATTTTAAAGGAAAAAAAAGGGAAGCTCGATATTGGTATGGTTGAGGTTACGTTACCTGACTGGCTCTATCAGGCCTTGTATAAAAAGAAAATATTAAAAATAAGTCAAGACTATTTTCGTATTAGAAAAGCAATAGATAGGCGAATTTATGAAATAGCCCGTAAGCATTGTGGTAATCAGTGGGAGTTTGCTATAGCTATTGAAAAATTACATTTAAAAACCGGGAGTACTGCATTGTTAAAAATGTTCAGGCATAATATTAAGCAACTTGCTAAAGCAAATGACTTGCCAGATTACGGCATTCGTTATGATGCAAAACCTGATATGGTAATTTTTAATAACCGTAATTTGACTCATGAGCAGGAAGAAAAAGAGCAACAACGGGAAAAAAGCAAACGAGAAATTTATAAGTTAAAAAATTCATTTGTAGAAAAACGAGGTAGGAAATAAAAATGATATTTATCAGTTTTCACAATGTGAAGAATATCAGGTTATAAAAAATGGCTATGTCAACAAAAATTTTTGCTTTGCTCACAGAGCAATATGTAGTAGGTGGGTTTTTATTTCAATTGTTGTAGTTTTAAACTACATTCTCTAGGTCAGATAACTAGGTAAATAAAACAACCATACACCATGGAATTTATTAAGGCCATCCTTTTTAATGGGCTGATATAATTGTTAATATTTTGACTCTGGAGTTTCTTAGCAATAACTCTCTTATTATCCAATTTTATTAGTTGATGGTGGATAATTTCATACTGGTTGGTAAAGGTTTTGTACTATTTAGCTTCATCCTAGAAAAGTATGAAGTTCCTTATAGACGATTAGTTCAAGAAAATGGCTAATATATACTCTGCATTAAATTTTTTAAAATTTCATGCTTACATGATCCTGTAAATCTTGTTAGATTAAAAAGATCTTAATTCGTTCATGTTTAGAAATTGAATCGCTTTTTAACTAAATACAAAAAGCAATATACTTTTGCTAAAAGGAGATGAAATCATCGGTTTACTATGATTTATTATAAGTGAAGATTTTATCTTGTTGTGTGTCTTTGGGCTAATGCATTAATTTTAGAGCATTAGCACTATATGTTGATTAACAAGCCTTGTTTTTAATTTCATTCATTTTTTAACAACAATTCCGTTGCCTGTTTAGCAACGGTTTAAGATGAGTATCGATAAAAAAATAGCCTGTGTGGTCACATCACAAAAAATGCATTTGTACGGATTCTGTGTGCAGAAAAATACTTCATCAGAACTGTTAATCAAGGTTTTCCGATTTTTTTAGGCCATCATCTGCAGCGCCTTATACGGCTTCACTAATATTGCGCCTCATTTACTATTCGATAAAAAATTATAGAACTTAGTATCTTAATATCCCTTGCTGAAACATGTCTAATATAGCTCCAGATCATCTATTCATATATCATTGTTTGATGGAAGTACTGATTGATTAATCCTGTAATAATAGTAAAGATGTACAACTAACTCTCCCATTGGTAATGCAGCAGTTTTGACACGTATATCTCTGTAGAGTTAGTTGCAGAGCCTGAAGAATTTCACGCTATGTCACATACCATTTAATCTTTTTAGTGAAGTTCACCTTTCCAGTAACGCTCGTACTGTGCATTTAGGTAACGCTGTTAATACTTCATGGCAGAGATATGCCAAAAACCAGAAAGACTACTCTTAAATTTATCAGCTCATAGCTGTGAGATACCAGGCGTATGACAACATATCAGCAGATTTTTCAACTTCTTTTTTTGAAGAACAGCTTAACTAACACATACAGCATGTTATTTTTATGCCCCCTTGCAGCATAGCCTTGTCATATAGGGAGCCGGCAAGAAATAAAGCGTTGAGTAATTGGCGACTTATTCTTGAAAAATACAAAAAAAGATCTTCTGGCATACTGAAAGTAATGTGGTTGCAGTCTCAGTTATATAAAACACAAAGCTACTGTTTTAAGCAGCACTCAGTAGCTTTGAAGCCGTATGAACTGCAGGTTTTTTGACTTATAGATTTTGCATAAAAACCTCTGTGTGAATATTTATGAGAGGCAGATCAGTAGCAAGCAAGAAATGGCACACCAATGGCACAATAGTGCTGCAAGTGCGAGTATTCACTAGACATATATACGTGTTCCCAAGTTGACGCTTTCACTACGCTTTTCAAGAAAATTATTACAAACATCATCAATGCTAAAAAGCAGTTTATGTTTCCAAGCAACCTATATACATCTGGTTAAATTACTATCTTGATATCTTCCAAGATAAATAGAAATCATGATTCTGCCAGAATTCGTTAGAGCTATAAGACCAGTTATCTTTGTGTTTATCCAATGTTGCGAAGAAGACTGGAATTATCAATAATTCCATATATGTGATGAATTCATAGTCAAGTATACTTTCTTAGTTATTACCTACAAATGCAGTTGTATCAAGTGTCATCAGCTTGGCATTGGCGTTGCTCAAAAACATGAATGTTCCTGACTATAGGCGGATAATACTTACGTGTCGAGAAAAACTTTGAGACCGAGTAGTCGTGGGCGCAAATTGACATATTGGCTCTTTTTTTTGTGTTATGAAAAATTCAGTATGTCTGTTATTATTAATTTATAAATAGAGATCATAAAGTGCTTATGATAAATATGCATAGTAAGACATGCACTCATATATTATCTTTTTAAATTATCTGGTTTTCTCTTTCTAGAAGATTTATTTGAGGCATCTAAGAAATGAATTCCTAAAAAAATTAACATATTGAAGAGTATAAAAAGTACTAAGTTCATAAACTTGCATAAAGCAGGATAGGTTGCTGCGTCGCTTACACCATAGTCTGATACGTTCTATATCAGTAGAATATAGGATAAGTATGACAAAAACACCATGTTTGCCGAGATGAAAATTATACAAGGTTGTTGTATTTTTCTGGTTAGCGCCAGTTTTAAACAACCTACTGCAAGCGGTGATTATTAGCTCTTTTCATCATGTTGCCCTAATATTATCAGGTTATGTTAACTGCTGGCACAGAGATAATCCTTACACATCAAGAAAACTTACGTCAAACCAGCGTTATAGCATTGCTGGTACAGCAATCACCGTGGTGGTTGCAAATATCATATGTATTCTGCTATCAGCATGATATGACTCCATGTTCTTAATGCCATTTTATTATCGCTTGCACAGAACACTGGTAAAAAATCCAGTTGTTCGCTGTAGCTTGAGATTTAAAGAAGCATAGTTTGCTCAGAAATGGACGTTACGACACTGGAGTACAGAAAACCAGTTATCGCAATATCTTGTTGACGATTTTACTTATCTGGATCAAATAGGTTTATGCGTGGTAAGCAACACTTTATTTCAATTTATCTTGGTATTTGTGGTGAACTCAGTTATTTTAGTCAATCGGTGATATTTATAACATCTAAGAATGCCAGACTATTTGTGAGACAAATAGTCAGATATAGCGATTAATTACCTTTTTGCAACGGATGTACATGTAAATTAAACTATAGGAAGAAAATAACTATCAGATCAGTGACAACTCTGAATAAGTGATTTTGTCGTTAGTGTCCGTTTCAATTTTCACTTGATACTAGCATCTATATAAACCTGCTGTTTGATGAACTTAACAATCTGAGTTTGCTCCTGTAGGTGATTACGATCAATAATGAGCAATTAAATGAGTGGATAGAAGGGAAATTAGATGAAAATTATAAGTAGGGCATGTCCATTTCGGTCTGCTTAAGTGGTGTGGCGTATCCACCAAAACACTGTTGCTATTTCCATATCATAAACCGCTAATGAAAGAATACACCATTAAACGGTTATAGAACATACAGGCCTGAAACCATTCTACTGTGAGCTAAAAGCCTGGCCAACGCACAATATATTCAGAGCGAACTTGAATAGAGCAGTATAGATGGCAGAACAGCGATTTTCCCCATCTGTTCTGATCTTACCTATTGTGGTTAAAAAATTTACGATTAGAAGCTAGAACATGATGGCGCATTTTGTGATTTTCGATGGCAATTTTGCTAATCTACTAAAGAAGAAGCAAATCCACTGCACCTATTTTTTTTGATTCTAAAACAATTAGTGCTAGCGGAAGTTCGCGTGATTGATGCTAATAATAAACAAATACTGTGATTTTATTAAAATAAAGAAAAAACATTATGGTCAACACCTTTCCTAAGCCAGATTCTGATATCCATTGTTTTGTGTATGTGACACAGGCCTATGACTAGGATCACGTGATTCCTATTTTTATAATGAATAATTATCGAAAGGCTTTCAAAGCGCATAACTTTATCTTCTTGATAGAGAAGATAGGCTTTCTGTGCAATACGCGCTGGAGATGTAAGCCTATCACGGATGAAATTGCCAACATAGAGATACTCCACACACATCAAGCTATTCTTGGGATTAAACCATTAATAAGCAACCTTGGTTTAAGCTACTTCTGCATGGTTATTACACAGTAATAACGTCTGAGGTGCATTTTGCCGTCTTAAGAGATAGTTCTGGATTTTGCTCTGTTCAAACACATGTTTATGTGAACTATAATATTTGGATTGCATCGATAAGTATAAAGGAAAGTTGCTAGAATATATCATTATTCTATCAATGTGTAATGCCTCAACGAGAAGTAAATTTTATAAGAATTATCATCAGAATTTCAGTATTGCTAAATAATTTTTAAAGCCGCTTGTGATATTTAGTGCGCGCTATGGATATACCAATTCTCTATGGAGAATGATATGTAATCATGAGCATGGTTAAGGATAATGGTGATACGTGGTACCGGATTTTGAATTATTCAGCTTTTTTTTTGATTAAATTCGGATACTGAAACGCATTGTTGTGCTGTCTACAATGGATGAGAATTTTTGTCCTGGTCAACAACAGGCTTCGGAAAATCTATCATAATAGGCGCAACCTCCTCCGCATTCTATCTTGCGCTGTATTGGTATATCAATAAATTATTTATACAACTACAGTTAACCATTGAAAATTAATCTAAAGGCAGTATTTATTGAGCGATTTATACTCCAATTATCACCTATAAGAAAAACATAGAGGAAATCAAACACGCATTTCTGTTATCGATGCCATATGGCTTACATTGTGATTTGAACATCATTTTAACCACTGAAATAAACGATGGAGAATTTGCTTTGACCGGCATTATTGAAGCAGAAATGATTTTGCATCTGCTGATAAACGACCCTAAATGCAAATAACTGGCTAAATTATCATTGATCGGATGTAAATTAAAGAGGTATCAGCAAAACTAGTAGTTAATCCTAAATTATTTATTTTTCTGATAAGCAATCTGTTGGTTACATAGAGCTTGTTCTAGCACTGCAAATCTCCTTATTAAGCAACTAGCCAAGAAGGTTGAGTCAGAGGATCGCGATCTGATAGAACACTATTGGCAGTCTGAAAAAGTGTTTATTCTCTATTTTTTAAAGGCTGCTAATACTACTTATCAGTGGATTTGCCTGGTGTATTTTGATAGCTGAAGTGATCACACATCGGATTGAGAATCTTTTGAACTATATAGTACTAAACTATATAGTACTAAAAGAGCAAGGCTACAAGGAAAACTTATCGGCATCGAACACTTGGTGGCATGCTGTAATCAGCACGTATTTGCACTACTTATATGCTGTAGAAGTTTAGGCAGTGACATTAGCATTTCATTTTGTGGATTAATTAAGATAGTTATACTTTCTTGGCGTTAGAAAGTTAAAGCGCCCAAAAATGGGCGCTACATTTAATTAGCATGATGTTCAAGTACGCGGCTTGATTGATTCTGATCACCAATGGTGATCTTCTGCGGTTTTTCCTGTTCAGGAAGATCGTAAGTAAATTGCAGGGTTAATAATCCTTTATCCAGTTTCGCCTCATGGATCGTTATCCGATGCTCAAGTCTGAAACTTAAAGAAAACTCACTTTTTTTAATACCATGATGCAACCATTTTATGCCATCTTTTTCTTCGGCAGTACCACACTGTTCTTGAATCTTTGGGTTGCCACTAATGGTTAGTTGGTTATTAAGCAGCGAAATATCAAGTTCATCCTGCGTATAACCAGGTGTGCTCACTGTCATTTCATAATGTTCTTTATCTTTTTTCAGCAGATTATAGGCTGGCGTATCAGCCAGCGTGTTTTCACCTGTCAAACGACTAAACAGATTATCTATTTGGGCAAAACGGTCAGACAGAATATGATTGCTAAATGCAGGGATAAGAGAAAAAGAACGATAGGCCATAGATCCTCCTTTAATACATCGTTGATTAACACTCAGGTTTACTTCTTTCATATATATGGGGTCAGTTGATCCGTTTTCAAGTCAGTTAGTAATACAAGAGAAAAACAATGTTGCTGCAATCTCATTAATCTCAACTGTTCTTGGTGTTAAACTTCATATTGATACAATAATGAGATAGTTTTATTAAAAAAGCTTTTCTGCTAAAGACCACATTGACTTCTATAACATGCTGGCTTTTTTAGATAATAATAAATCGTTGCATCAAGCCTTTATTGATTGATATGCGTAATGTTGTTGCCAATTTTTACCACAAACATCATTCTTATGCCACTGATCTTGACCGATTAGTTGTTTGTACTAGATAAATGATAACCAACACATTTAAAAAGTATTTCTTCGAATTACTGCATCAGTTCAGGAAACCACCATGATTGACTCAGCCATTTTCTCCGGCAATATCTTCGATATCTTGCATTATTCCATCCGGATTAGGGATTGCACAAAAACCAGGATCTTCGCCATGTTTGACTACATGCACTGTTCTGATTGACATCATGATTAATGTGGCATTTAGGTTAATCAGAAAATCACCTACATTCTGCTTCCGTAGTCGATATATCGTACCGTGCAGTGGATTTACTTTTCCCTGAATATTGTCGTATTACTACTAGTTAATATTCCTGTAATACAAGCGGTTGGTTAATATGCTTGGCGAAATTGACACCACGAGTGGTCGGAAATGCGTGTTAATAAACCGCTCTATTATATAATGTAAGGCGAACATTTTGAGCTGACTTTAAAAAAGTATCGACTATCACTTCCCATCACTGGATTGTGTCAATCAAATAATGTTATTAGCCGAATGCAGAGGTAAAAAAATATCTTTAAACATTATGCTAAGCATTGATTATGTATCAGTGCCAAACAACTCAATAAAAAATGATTTGGTTAACAGTGCTTTGCTTCTTATTGGTGTTCTGTTATATGTTACTTCTAGTTATTAGAAAGCTAAGATTTAAATACTATGATCAATCAAATTAGATAAGGAATAGAAAAATAATTCAATAGGATTTTATAAATACAGAAACAGGAAAATATGAAAAAAAGTCAACGCTTCAGAATAAATTTTTAAATCCAGAAATCATAATGGTGATTCTCCTTGCCCATTATAGGGGTTGTTATTATATTTACTGTTGGCGCTGTTTTGAATATTTTTAATTAAAAGGACCTTTAACGATGGAATTGCTAACGTACAAGCATTAGTGAGGCGCAATTACGCAGCATGATAAATATATGAGAAATTGCACATTTACTAATACTGCAAAAATAACAAGCACACTATAGTGCAGTTGGCGGCCTGTGGTAAAGCCCAGGCCCGGCAATATAACCATTAAACTGCAAGAAATCAAAGTTTGATGAAAAATAGCCAATAGGTTGGAGTAGTAATGACATTATTGCCATGAAAAAAAGTGCGAGACTCAACTAATAATAAATGCTTTTTAGTTATTTATAAAATGTGCTACAGGTTTCCTATTACACATTTGCAATAAAACTGATCGGCAGAGTAATGCTGGATGAGATTTCAATTTCCACTACTAACCAATATTGATGCCATTATCACAAAAAAAGCATGGATTCAATGTAAAATTAGATAACAGCTAGGTCTTGATTAATATCCTCATTTCCAAATTTAAGAATTAATTTTTCCATTTTTTAATTTTCAAATCATTTCGATGCAGTAGGGTAAAGGCTAATTTTTTTTATGGATTTAAGGAATGCATGGCTATATAGCGAATATTATTATTTTTTACATTACAATAAGCTGAATCAAAGTAGCACAAGTTTTTTGTTTTAATAAGGCAGATGCGATATATCAGATTGATCCAAAACTGCTAAAAGGCATCGATCATAAGGAAACATCTCTCTCGGAAAACCAGTGAATATCAATCTGGATAAACGGTTGTCCATGTGTTAAGTGTGAATTATTTTGTGATGCAGCTCAATTCAACGTATATACAAAATTTCTAAAAATGGCAGTGATCTTATCCGAAATACCATCCTGATTTATTTAATCATGAGTGGTTTAAGATTAAAATAGGCGCCTAGATACTGATGCAAAACACTTGCACGAATGTAGCCCTAAAATAGGCTTGTTTATTGATCGTATAATAACCATGTTTTTTATTCCAGGAATAAAAAGAAATACCTTCCGCTATCTACCAACAGATTTTTGCTCATTACTGACATATGTTGTGAGAGGCAATAGGAGAAAACCGTGAGCCAGGTGTGAATCTTATATTGCTTTGGTTGTTTGCTGTCATTACATAAATCAGAGTTGTTTATTTTTGTAAAACATTTTTAGATTTTCATCATGAACGCAACCTGTCAGGAATCGACAGAGTTATGATAATAGTAAATGGAATTATTTTTACTGTCTACCTTATTCTTTTTCTTTGTCGACCAAGTTTTGGCCATCTCAGCACTACATAGCTATTTTTTCTGATTTTCTTGGCTTTTTAGCCATATTCATTTATCTGGATCTGGCAAGAAGATGCTTAAGAACTATGTTACTTTGGCCATTCTACTGATATGGAGCCATCTGATGTTTTCTTTTATATATGGAAAGCGGATTAACGTCATGCTCGGATAATTAACTATCTTTGCTGTGCTTTTTTAGCATCATGATCCGATCTTATTGTTGTGATGGCTATACACAGTTTTGTTTTGGTAATGTCTACAAACGTCATAGCCTGGCATGTAGTTTTTCCGAGGTACTTTTTTGGTTATCAGTTGTGCTCGCCTTTTAAGTCGTTTTTTTCTTAACAAGAAAATTACAGATGCACAATGGAATGATAGAAAAACATCAACTACTGTTTAGTCCCATTTATCAATATCATTTGTGCTGTTTTTATGTGGTCTTGTGTGGATTGCATATGTTTGGTAGATGGAAATTTATATTTAGGAGGTTAGATTTTGAAAAACAATCGAAAGAAAAAAGATAGAAATCTATCCTGGGTTTATTTCATTATAAATATTAAGTACTTTTGTGGTTTTAGCATTTAGCAGCTTTATATTGAGAAAAAACATACTAAGTATTTCTTATGATGAATATAAGTGTAGTATGAGCACCTCATGTCATGCAGCTTAATGAAGCTGAAAAGCGCGATATATTTCTGACTATTGTAATGAGTTATTAAACAACCCGCTCATAAAACGTATTGTTCCTGCCATGCTAATAAAAAGTTATCTTGGCAAAGGGTGTTAATAGAAATCCATTCTACTGTATGAAGTATTTTCGCTACAAATGTTGACATGAAAAAGCAAACATTTATACAGATCAAAGAGACTTTTTTTCACTTTTACCCATGCTAACATAAATCTGCATCTCATTAGTTAGCATGGTGCTAATAATCTGTCTGATGATCTCGATTCATTCATTGAAGCAACTTGTTTCAGTTTATTCTGTCTATAATTGTCATAGTGAATATGTTATAGGTTGGATTGACACACACCAATTATATATGTTACAAGCGATATGGTTGCAAAATTCCAGATTGCAGAAAAATATTTAATAATCTTACTATAAGTCCTATTGCAAAACTATATTATAATGATAAATTGTTTAATTATCTACGATGTATATAAGTTATTAGAAAATATGGCGTATGACGACTGTCAGGCTACGATTTACTCTGATACTTTGTGAATCTGTTTTCTATCCTTAAATTTGACGTTGTTTACCATCAGTTAATATTCATTAGCTCAAAATTCTCTTAGCCAGTTCAAACTTTTACAAAAGCAGACCTTGCTAACTTAAATACAATTGAAAGGCTTATTGTTTTTGAACCACAGTTCTTTACGAGTCAGTTTTGTAGATCCATTGTCGTAGAAGCAAATTTAATTGGATTTCTCATTCTTATTTTACGCCAAATGCGCTGACGGGAAGTCGTGGAATTCAAGTAGTTATTCTCGATCTTTTTCTGGCTTCTTCATTGGTTACAGGATACGTTTCAGTGAGCAAGCTTGCCAACAAAAACATCAAGGTATTTATTAACGGCATCGCACGTTTACTCTGCTAGCCATAGTAGACTATCTTGATAGCTCATCTTTAATTTTTAGTTGCATGCTTTTTGTAGACTGAAGCCATGCACATTAGCTGTTTTGTGTAGATAACAATGTTATTGTTGCGTCTTCTGGAATATAATCTTTGCCATTGCATTTCAAAAAGCCAATGATAAACAGTCTTTCGTAGGCAAGCCTTTGGGATACGTGTAAGCCATTGCTTACGATATATTGATAACCATCTTCGACAACAACTAGGTCATTAGGTCCATCCTCAGTGATGCCGATAATGACAAGCAAGAAAAGGCAGTCATCTCACCTGACATGACTGTATATGCCATCTACCAAGAAATAAACGTACTGCATATCGCTTAAATTACGCAGGCAGCATTTTCTTATGCTCTTTAAGTCATTGCTGTTTCAGCTTTCTGATTACTAGCAGAAAGATTATGTGGTTCTCAACTAGAATATAGCCACAATTGAGGTTTGCAGAAATCTCAACTGGAGATACCTGGCATGGGTGCAGCTATGGTAGCAACTCTTCGACGTTTTTGTATCCTTCAAATAAGGTAGTAGTAACCAATATTAAAGAATATTTTGTTGCCGCCACGATCCATAAACTTAGGTAGTTTAACATTGAGATAGTTAAATACCTATCTATATAGTCTATTATGGTAAATAATTATTACAAACGACGGTATTGATACGCCAGCCTGGGACAGGGATGAGCATTCAGCATGTTATCGCAATACATGGGTTTTATGTCACCATTAACCAACGATGGCTGGCAGTGTTGCAGATGAGTTTATGTAAAAAATTACAGATAATATTTAGTTTTAAGTATATAGGTAGAGTAATTTTTATGCTATATCATCCATATATTGTAAAAATCATTCATAAAATCAATCAATATGATGCGAGAGCATCTCTAAAACCAGATGCACAAAAATAATCATATCTCTAATAAAAGAAAATAAAATGTATAGCATTTTAAAATTTTTTTATTCCAAATTAATAATTACCACCAACGTTTTTCTTTAGTAAGATTACGTACAATATCTCCAGTTCTATTTATTGAAGTTGTTTAGTTAAACGATTTTCATCGACAACTATTTTAACTATTTTATTGATATTTTTTGCTGATAATTTTTTATGACTTTTTGTTGCTAAAGTGTTAATGTTTGATAGAGATCTTTCTTTTAGGCTAAAAATACCATTATCAAGTGATAATGGCGTTGAATTTATTCGTTTCTTTGCCAAACGATTTGCCTATTTTCCTTGTGTTTTTCCTCCATGGTTCGCGTTTTATTAGAGTAAGTTCATCTTGCGGCTAATTTACATATTACTGCTCTCATTTCTAATGGGTTTTGGATTGTGATGTGTATCCACATTATAGCCTTCCAGTTTGAGTATCATACCGTGTTGTGGATGATTTACGGCAATCTCAATGGGTATCAGTGAATGTTGTTTGTTAGTGCAGTTTTTCCGTTCTGCCTAACACTAAAAAGGAAAAAATTTGGCTTCTTGAGCTGGTAAAAGCGTCATCAGAAAAGGATGTGGAATATGGGCATGATCATCAACATCATCTCATTTTTTCTCTTTAGCAACTATATAAGTTCAGATATCCTATAACTCTTAGCTAAAGTAGACAAAAGTTCTTTGCTTGAAGATCAGCTTAGATTTTAGGTGTTGTACTTACCTTATGATGGGATCCAGTCGTCGTCATGATATTTTTTCTCCTATATTCATCTCAGTAGACATTTGGCATGGATGTAGGTATACAACGATGGTCTATCTAATGATCTTAGATAAAATAAGTATGCATAAGTAAGAGCATTAAGGTAAATTAAAGTTAACACTGAGTGTAGTATAGGTTTATATAAGAAAATCATAATGTATTGAAATTTAAGATAAAGCTTGACTTTGTCTTACTTTAGTCTATGAAGCAGAACAAAAAGCGATCGACTAAAAAACGAGCTTTTAGGTAACTTTAGTATGAAGATATTTTTGCCAGTTCCGTAAATTTCCCATCATTTCCATTGCTTTGTTTGTTCGTTCCTCGTAGTTTTCCTGTTTCTGTACTCATCAGATAAAGCTGATGCTAGCTGTGGGAGTTAATATAGGAAGTAATTCTTTTCTTTATTTTAAATTTCCTAGAAAACCTGTAGCTGCGTTTTCTTGGTTTCAGCACATGTGGCAAATAAAAGTATGTGGTTGGGATGTCGTAAAAATAGCTTACAGAGAGGCGTACAGTAGCTTCTACGCGCCGATAGGTTAGCGAAGGCAAACTACTTTATGTGAGTTACCAAAAATCACTAAGCCAAGAACCAATAATTGTAATGTTTTTAGTGACAAGATAAAGGCATCAAGTTGCGATTTCCAGTTTTTATTGGTCCAGAAACGAATAAATTTAGTTGGCATGGCGAATTTTGCTATTCTACGCTGTAGAAATATAAAAAAGATGGGCAAGTATTTCCGTATTATTTTAATTCAACTTGCATGAACGATGGCTCACCGCTGATAATAAGCAGAGGAGCTACAATCAAGCTCTCACTATGTAGAAGAAAATATTGATAAAGCGTTGTTTAGCAAACTACGCAAGAAAGTTTGTAAAGAAGGTCCACGTTAATAAAATGGGCTGAATTAGATAAATGATAATGGTTTAGCTATGAGTGGTTAGAAATCGCTAACGAGTAAGCTAAGTCAAAGCTTGCAAACAAAACAATTTTTAGATAGCTGCTAAATGCACTGATTCAAAATAGAAATACAGCAAAAAAACATCGTACTAGCTAAGGGCACTCATAGTGATGAGACAAGATCCAAGTTATCAGAGTTTGTTATGGCAAACACGCATGAATGGTGGGATGTATGTGCCTAAGATTTCATTGTTTCATTGATGGACCATAAAAACTTTTCGATGACCAGAATATAGCTATGCAGAAAAACTTAAGAATTCTAGCGATGGGCATATAAAAACAGCAAAGCTAAACATGTATAAATTAGGCCACATTATAACACAAAGCACAAAGTAGTTTGTTATTCAAAAATTATATTTGATGAATCCAAACAGATTTATGCAAAGCAAAAATAAAAGAAAAATCTTTCTTTAAAGACCAAAGACCACATTTGAATCTCATAATAAAGTATTGGAGAAAATAAAAAAACTTTAGCATATATTTTTTAGTTAATCAATTCATCCGGAAAAATATGTTTATGAATAATATTACCAAGTATCGAAAAAAAGAGTTAACCAGAACCAGTGAATAGTACGCGATAGGGGAAATAAATTGAAAATAACTATTTACCAATATGTTGGTAGATTAGATAGAAAAATCTAGCAGATAATATCGGATATTCAAAAATATAACTTGAAATTAAATAAACAATTATAAAGATTAGAGAAAAATGCATCGAAAAATAGAAATATTTTTCTACCTAAAAGATTTCTAGTATTTTAAAAAAATTATTGGAAAGATATCTATCTTACTTCAATTTGTTAAATGGACAGTTAAGATAAATGAGATTGTAAAAAATTAGGATTTGCCTAGTTTTAATTTTCAAAAAAAATCAAAACTAGGCAAAAGTTAAGATTGACTAGGCTTTAAAAAATACATGTAGAATATAATTACTCATAATAAAAAAACAAATAAAATCAAGCATCATTCGGAGGGATTTTCTATATGTAAAAGAGTATATTTAGGATGATGATCGTGTTGTTTAAACTTTGTTTGGCTATGACAAATATAACTTAACGCAGTTAAGTACTGGATGCTGGATATTGTGTTGACTTTATTACTAGATCTATCTCTATAGATATGTTCTTTTTTTGAGACAAAGAATTTTACATAGAAATACTAAAAGATCATGTGCCACTAGCAGAATTTTGTTTGAACAAGCATCCATTAAAAATAATGATTGATTCTGCCAGGTTATGAGGCAGAAGATGAGATCTTCTCTGTTATTTTTACTTAAAAACAACTAATTTGTCATTTCCTTCGCCATTAAAGAAGGTGCTGAAACCGTTCCTTCGTGAAATAAAACAACTGCTAGAAGTGAGCAGTTATGAACACGATGATATCGCGACTCAATGCATTAAAAAACATCAATAAGTTAATGTCTATTATTTCCTATAATAGTGATAATATGATTCCACTTTTAATGGATAATAGAAATTAACAACAGCAAAATTCCTCCCAAGAGTTTTTCTTTAAGTTGTTGTAAAACTTAAGAGAATTACCATTCAATATTAAATGAGGCGTTATACATCATGTTATTTCCACCTGAATAAGCAACCCCAGCTTTAACAGCAGCATTTTCAGTAATACGGTAGCCTGTACCAACTGCTAAAGCCTGAGAAGCACCATATCCACCAATACTTGCCGTGAAATTCACTTTACTGACCCCATAAGGCTGGAAAAGTCCGGTTAATGCCGCAGCAGTTGCGAATCCTCTTTCAATTTTTATGTTATTTTTCAAAAATCTATCCTCAAGATGATTTATTTGTGAGCTATTTTCTTGTGTCAATATACTAGCATAATTTGTAGCAGTCCTGAGCGTGTTTAACTGATAAGCATTCACTGCATCAGTATTTCTTACACCATTAGCTACACCACTTATCACTCTATCTCCCTGCTTGCCAGAAACAAAAATATGATTGCCTTCTAATTCCTTGGCAATATAGATTGCCAAGGAATCATCCTGAGTAACTTGCCATTCTACCAATGATGCCTCTTTTTTTAGTCGTTTTATGATTGAATCAGCGCTATTTTCATCTACCTTTATCCTTGTTAATGCGTCATAAGCATTATCACGATGCTTCTGAGTTTCTGTTAGCGCTATATTAGCATTATTACGGTATTGGATTGTTACCTCGGCTGCACTTTTGGTATTATCACGATTCTTGACTGTTGCTTCATATGCATCATTGGCCTCATTTTGGAATTGTTCTACATTATTTTTAGTTGTTTTAATTTTGTCTATTTCACCGATTCGGTCATCAATGGTCAACTTTACTTTCTTCAATTGATAAAGATTAACTGCATCAGTGTCTTCAGTACCAGGTGCAACATTGGTAATTTGGCTAACAAATTTAGGGGATCCACTTACAGGTATTTTACTACCTAAAGAAACTTCTCTTATATTTTTTGAATTAATTTGATTATCTTGCTCAACCAAAATAGCATCTAATATTTTTTTATCATATTGTCTATTTGCTAATGAATCCGAACCGAGTGCTACTGAACTCCTTTCACGAGCAACAGCATTTCTACCTAACGCCAATGAATCATCACCCCAGGAATTGCTCGATATGCCTATCGCAACTGAGCTATCACCATTACTGTTCGCATAACTACCAGCACTATATGAATTAATACCAGATATTTTATGCGCTTTTGATTGTTCAAGCTCAAGCTTTTCCATATAATCAGAATCTATTGCTAACACAGGCAATACATTTGTTAATGCTCCAATTATTGCACAGGTTACCACTGTTTTTTTATTCATTACGTTATCTCCGTTTTGATTTATTTAACTAAATAAATATAATATATAGCTACATATTCTGAATATGTATTTAATTTTCCATGAATTCTAAAAAAACAAAAAATGAATTTTTTCAATTGATTCAATAGAATTTTTAAGTATGAAAGTTGTTTGCCAAGATATCCGGATCCAGTACGCAACACCCAATGATAATTTTAATAAAGTCTTGATGACTTTTAAGAGAAAAAAGTTTTATTGATGTTTCAATATATCCAATTTTCAAAAAAATTTTTTGCTAAGTAGCCTTCTTTTTATAAATGATCGTTTTTGTTGATACCAACTGAGAATTAATGGGATCTCTACATGCTTGTAGATTGCACATATAACCATGGAGATTATAAGGTCTTATACTGCTCCATCTCTCAATGATATGAAATAATCGAGATTCTATAGCTATCCAGTAACAATTATGTAGCTATTTTAGGTTGACATTAACTACATATATATATTATATATATAAAATTTTCATTAGTTATATCAAATACTGGCGCGCTTTTTATAAGGTGACACGCGTAGCTAATTGCTTTGTCTTACAGCACGAAATTAAAGCTTTATTTTAGAATTTTTTGTATCTAATTTAAACTATTTTATTTAAGTCAATGGCAGCTATACCAATTTTGCATCACTGAATGATGATGCTTGTTTTTTTTGCTTTCTAAATAACTGTTGTCTGATTTATCAGCAATGAAATGTAATTGGCTTGTAATCTGTCACGTATGTATCGTTGGAATGAGGTATTTTTATATTTGTTTTACCTTTTAATGCTGTTTTTAATATCAGCAACACTGCTTGTTTATGTTTTATCTTTTACCAACTCCTGTAATAGCTTAATCGTTTCAAATTTAACAATTTTCACTAGATAGTAAAGATAGTAAGATAAGTTCAACAATACCATTGTCCAAAATGTAGGTATCCATGTTTTGAAGAAAGTAGAGGATGTAAGTATTTGCTACCACTAAAAGACATGCTGCATCGCTATTATTGTTATTGTAGCTTAAATTAATTGTATTATGTTCTATATGTAGATAAGAATGAAGTTTCTTCAGCGAAGACTAATTTACTATTAGTGTTAACCGATTTTATTATGTACGGATAATTTATATTTCCCATTTTTATAGATATTAATATACCAGATAAAACTAATGAATTATTGGCATATCATTTAGTGTAAAATGCTTTTATAATAGCTCTAGCTGACGCAGTTGTGACTGCGGTTATATCTTGTATGTCATGATTAATTCCTAATCTTTAAAAAAAAGAAGATATCTTGAAATTTATAAAAACTTTAATGCTATTATCTTTTTTCACTCATCTTGTTTAGTCAATTAAAATTGACTAAACAAGATGAGTCTGGTATTTAAAGCAACATGGATATGTTAAGGTTATTTACGATGCTTGGTAAAAACACAAGAATGGTTGAAACATAAAAATTTTAAAATTCGCACTAGCATTTACCTTCAACAAGGGTGTGTAAAAAATGTTTTATCTAAACAAAAAAATAGTTTATGTAAACAAAAATATTGATAAATATAACTAAAAAAATCTGGTGCAATTGATTTTGTTTTTGATAAAAATAAAAAATTAATTGTAATTATTAGCTATTATAATTATACAGTAGTAACTTTTAGAACAAAAAAAAGTTTACCCCTACATTTAGATGAATATAAGAATAATCTTATATTCATTACGAAAGAATACTTATGTAAGCTTTTTCATTCGTTAGCAAGCCAGATATATATTGCATGATAATGCATGGAATGTAGTACACAGTACGGAATATTAAAATATTGTATAACTGCACAAGTAAACACAACAACAATTTTGTAATTAGTATTGTATATTGCTATCGCATACTTATATTTGTAGCGCATCTCATAAGTCAAAGTTAACTCTAATTTCTTGTTAAAATGCTCTACCACATTGTGCTAGTTGAATTTCTGTAAGCTATAATTATTTAGTCAATGACAATTATATAGATCTTCATCGCACACAGACCTATTCATTGCAAGATAAATACTGATGGAATATAGTTTAGGATAAAATATCATGATCACTAGTGATTGTGATGAGGCTGATCGCTCACTTGTTAGTGGAAAACTCTATAACAGCTAAATTAGTGCTGCTCTTAAGATCAAAAAGAGCCTGTGTCTTACTTTATGTATAGTTTATGCTCATTTCTAGTGTATATACGTTTTAAAAATAGTTACATATCAATCTTGTTATTTGATTTCGTAAATGATTTTAACAAAATATATGGATGATACGCCATAAAAAAGATACCATACAGATATACACGAAACTAGATATTATCTCTGATCCATTGCATGAACTCATCCATAATGGCTCCAGGCAGAATCTTATAGTCACAGCTATTGAGGCTGATCTCGAATCCATATTAATATAACATGATAGAACATGCTGAAGAACACCGAATTATTGACTGGCTTTCCTATAGCCAGTGTATGTCAGTAACGGTTATTTGCCACATCAAACATTATATAGACTGTTATTGGTGATCTTGAAATTAAAGTGCCTGACAATATCATAGATATTGCAGAGTCAACATAATATGCTTCAATAGTTCATTGCGCCACTTTATCTAAAGGGTGCAAGAAGCATCAAAAAAATTGCTACCACGTTTTTGTACCATGCTAGATGTATATATCTATCAGTAATTTTTATAAAGCCCTGTTAGGGCTTCTCGATCAGAGATATATACTATTTCTCTAAACAGAAACCAATCAGCAGGCTGAAACAACAATGACTTGAAGAAAAGAGTAAATGCTACTACCTGCGTGATTTAAGTGATATACACGGTACATTTATTTCTGAGATGAAAGTATATACACTTCTGTCAGGCAAGATAATCGCCTTTTTTGCTGCTCATTATCTAAATCACTGAATCATTGGGATGTAAGAAGCTAATTCCGTTCATTAGAACGCACTGAACGTCAATAAAAGCGAGGAAATCTAATTGTAAATTGGCTTTTACGAGAGCGTGACCCATTATGAGAAGCTGACGAGCAAAAAACTCTGGTTCGATAAATCAAACAGTTTAATGCTATTTAAGCTGATAACTAACATCCAATTTAAGGATGGATAACAAATTAACAAAGCATCAAACTTAAACTGAGCTTGGGCTGTAACTCAAAGTGGTTGACTGTTGTGTACTTAATAGCAAAAAAACTACTAAGGCACCGCATAAAGAACAAGCGTTAAATATCGATATAATTCTCAGTGATGTTCACATTAAATAAACTAAAAAGTTTTTTCCAAAACGCTTTTTATTGCTATTGATTAGTTTAACAAGATAGAATCTTTATAAGAAAGAAAAAAACTTTGCTTGATTAATAAAGGCTTTATTAGAAATAAAATTAATGTGTAAATTATTTTTACAGAAATTAGTGATTCATTTTATTTCCAAATAATTAGTTATTTATTTACTTAGAGTCAAATACATTAAAGACACATCTAGATGTCATCTCATATAGTATGATAGATATGAAGTCATTCATCTAGCATTTTTTGAATTTAATGTAAAAGTACATAATAATATAAGCTATAAAATAGCCGGTTTAAGTAACGGATTCTTCAGGAATTAATTGAACAAAAAAACAGAAAAATTAATCCAGCATACGACGACATAAACTTATATTCAATTGCTAAAAAGCAGCAAGGATAAAAAAATTCTGATATGCTGGATCATAGCAAAAATGGAAAGCAAAACAGATCCGCTATCTTCAATATAAACTGTTTCGATGGAAATGAGCTTTGATTATCTTTTAATTGAGAATAATTGAGAATTAAAAAATTCACTAAGAATAAAAAAATTAATCAAAAATCACATCACAAAATATAAAAAACACACATAATAAAAACAAAATTTAAAAGCACTGCAATAAGATGCAAAAAATAATTAGATAAAATCTTAAAAATCAAGCTTAAATAGTATTGGTTAATAATATTAAAAATAATACAAAAACAAGAGATAATTAATGATAAAAGTTTTTTATAATGATGATGGTTTTACTGCTAGCAAATCATGATGGCAAAACAAACATGATAAGAAGCTAAAAACATTAGTAACTCAAAACGCCTTCAACTAAAGTGTGAAAATTGGCGGCTTCACTTCTTATCACAGCTATAACTATAAAATGGACAGACTGAAATATAGCTTTTTCAAAGAATTAAAAGATGTAATAACCACCCAAAATATTTATTTTCAATGCTTAATAGAAAATCTACTTTTAGTATACTACCATGCACTCCGACTATCTGTCATGCATTCCGACTATCTGTCATCACACTACAGGAAATCGAACTTTTTGTAATGTTGCCAATCAGTGAGTACTACATACATCTCTGACGCACAGAAAAATACGCTCAATATCCAATATAAAATTATGAATTTCCAGTGCACTATTATTATGAATCAGTTCCAGCCGTAATATCAGCACACTACAGATAATAATGCTCATTAAATAAAACAACCATATATCATGGAATCTACTTAGCTATCCTTTTAATCGGCTGATATCATTGTTCATATTTTAAATTTGAAATTCCTTATCAATAGCTCTATAATTATTTAACCTTATTATGCGACAATAACTAATTTTATGCTTGCTAGAAAAGGTTTTGTACAACTTTGTTCCATCCGAGCAATGGAAAGTTTCTTTATCTATGTTAGGCTCAAGAAAAGATGTAATAATGCACTTTGCATTAAACTCTTCAAGAGTTTCATCGCTGATATAACCATGTCGATCTCTGGAGATTAAGATCACATGATTTATTTTTTCATTTTATCTTTTGCTATCCAGAGTTTCCTAGGTCTTTTCTAGATAGAATAGAACACTTCTCTTTAAAGAATTCATGAAAAACTATTTCATCAACTTCAACAATACCAGTTAATGCATTTATGTTAGTTGTCAGCGCTGAAGAAAGGAAGCAGTAATGCCAATCCAAACACTATTTTCAAATCAATCACTATTTGTCTCGTTTACTTTTGCAAAATTAAACTATTAAACATACATCGCATATATAAAACTAAAGCATTTATCATTATGATGTACATGATTTTACAAGAGAACTTTCAGCAAGATTGTTAAATGGTTCCCTGCAATAGCAGATTGTGCAAGGATATCGCTGTAACCATAAATCAATGTCCCAAGCGGATAAAATGTTCACTGCAATAATATTGGCAGGAAAAGTGGAATGAATTTTTTCAATGTATGAATTGATATCATCCTATAGATTATGGCCTAACCAACTAATGAGATGCAGTTTTATGTTATCCTGGAGAATGGAAAGAAAAGAGTCTATTTGATTTGTATGATTATTTGATTTTTCATGGCAAGCGCTGTGGCTAAAATCCTTTATATCAATACTAATGGATTTCTAGAAATAACTTTTGCCAACAATATAGTCATAATTTTTTTGTGAATTCATCCTGATGCTAGGAACAAATCTACTAAAAAGCTAAAACCGAGTAACTTAGAAAGATATCATATGACTTCAGGTGTTTGCCCACCGCATGTTTATCCAAAGCGCTTTATGATTTACATTCCGAAATTAATCATGATAGACTAACTAAATTTTTTATGACAAAAAAAAGACCATACAGCAATGCATTTTACTCTGTCTCCAATTTTTTCTAGATTGGCAACTATTATCCCTCTCTAGTGACGATTAGGCGTGGCTTTGAGCAAATGCCAAAGAGCAAGCCCGATGACATTAGATACAAGTCTTCATTGAGGTGGATATGATTGAAAACATATGCTTGCTGACAAATTCATCATTTATAAAGAATTATGGTGTGATAATCATTGCCTCCTTTGCCAACTTTAACAAACCCAAAGATAACTGTCCCAATAGACATGACAAATTTGGATAAGATAAGAATTTTTGTTTTTTTTGCAAGATATACCAAGAGTGTAATTTACCAAGATCTTATCCATTATTCACTAAACTAAATTATTTTTCAGAATTGATGACACTTTGAATAATTTTCTTAAAAAACACTGTGAAAATTTCAACTCGTAGACCAGTTTTATATATTAAGCGAATATTTGCCTTAGGCATTTTATGCCATGTGGGTTAGATGCCACTTCTGCGCCTCTGTTTCAATGTTAAAATAACTGTTTTTCTGTCAAGGCTATAAATTAAAAGTTTGAAATTCATGCAGTTTAAAAGCTATTGGGCAGTTGTTAGCACACAGAACAGGTGCTTATTTTACTCGACTGCGACTAGCAATATATTACTTTCACTATCCTTACATCTTATTTGGCTTTTTTTTCAACAATAACTTGCCACGACTCAAATGCTCTGTTTTACTCCATCAGCAGATCTATGCTGCAGTAGGCACTTAAAACAGGGTATTAAGATTAATATAATCTCTGCCTTCCAGATTTATGCTCGACAATTCAATCAATATCCGCATATTTATGTCTCCATCACCAGTGGCATCTAGATATTACACATCATATATTCCGTTGGTTGTTCTTTAAAAAAAAGAGCGATTGAAGAAATATGTGGGAGGGTGGTACTGTCATTCGTCTTTTAATGGCTTATACCTATGCCTGATAAATTCCAGTAATTTTTTTGGTCTTTGGCATATATCCCCTGACAGAAAGCAATGGCAACTTTTCCTAAAGATGTATACTACAGATATTAATGAAAATGCTCTTCACCAATAAAGAGGAAATGTGTTTTTAACATAGCGAACGAGGAATACTTTTTCGCTATGTTAGCCATACCTACTGGAAGACATTTTAAGATGGTGCGGCACTATAATTTTTATTGAATTGTAAATAAGGCACATTATTACCAAATGTATATAATTGGCGGTCTGTAGATGAGCGCTAACAAAAATCAGAAAAAACTATGTTCGCCTTTCTGATGAAAGGATTCTTAGATAAAGATCTGTAGAAATGCATTCTGTGTATCGATAGGCTATTTTTTATTAAGGCTAAGCTTAGATAGCAGTCTCTACAACGTAATTCTTATCAGAAAGAATGGATAAAATAGAAAAAGGTATAGTTATTAAGGTTTAAACCTATGATTAAATATCTCTAAAATTAGTGAATAAGTTGCTCAAAAAGAGCACACAACTTCTATGAAGTTGTCACTTACAATATAGCAAAGGAAACCGATCTTGTCTTTTTTTTAGAAAAGAAGGCTAACCACCCCTCTTCCTCTCCAGTTAAAGAGGGAGCAATTTCCTAACTATCAAGGCGATGTTCATCCTGTTGTTGCAGAATATTTTCTAGGTCAAGCTCAACTGCTGTAACTTATCAGGTTTCTTAGCAGCATTGCGGATGAGTTAATTCAATGGATCAAAGATAATATACCTTATTTTTTAAAACTATTTATATGGCATGTAGGATACATCTATAGTATAGTATATCTTAATTGTTAAAATCAATTTACAAAATCAATTAACAGTATATAAGCTATCTTATTCCAAAAACATAATTACAAAAAATAAACATCACTCTAGTCAAAGTAAGACACAAGCTCTTTGGTGGCCTTAAGAAGAGCAACTCTTATTTTAAGTGTGCAGTTACTCATGATGACTGAGGCTCATCATGATGATATCTTGTCATTAATTATATCCATCAGTAGGTATCTCTTGCCATGAATATGACTGTGCGACGTAGATCTATATAATGATCCTGGACAAAACAATTAGAGCTTCCATAAATTTATGCTAGCATAACAGAGCCAAATAAAAATAAAATTTTATATATTTAATAAATTTGTCTATAAAGACATAAGTTCTGATTTGTGGGATATAGTATTTTAATAAGAAAGGATAGTTAACTTTGACTGGAGATATTTGGTACATTTACTGCAGTGTTAAGGGATGATATCACAATACAATACCAATTACAAAATTGATGTTGAGTTTACTTATGCAGTTATTATGCTATATTTTTAGTGTTTTATACTGCAGAATATATTCCAAGTAATCAGCTAATATATATCTTGCTTGCTAATAAATAAAAAAGCTTACTGAAGTGTTCTTTCTGCATGAATAGCATATTATTCAATTATTCATCTAATATAGTGTGTAGTGAATGATAGAATTTTTTTATTCTAACAGTTACTTTTGTATAAAATATAAAAGCTAATAATTGCGATTATTTGTCTTTTTTTATTAAAAAAGATAGTTAATTGCACTGATTTTCCGGTTATATTTATCAATATTTTTGTTTACAAAAATACTTCATTGTAGCTCTTTTTAAGATAACTATTGGTGTAATAATTCTAAAATTCTTATGTTTTTAACAGTTCTATTTTCAGCAAACACCATAAACAAACTTAATGTATCCAGCTTGATTTAATCGAATGCTCATCTTGAATACTCAATTCCAATAAAGTTTTTATAAATTTTAAGCCATCTTCTTTTATTTTACAGATTATGAATTGATCATAATCATATACAATACACAACCAGGGTTAGAGCTGCGACAATTATCGCTATTATAAAAACATCTGATACTAAATGAAATAGCAATAATTTATTATCTTTACCTTTGGTATATTAATATACATATAAAAAACAAAGATGTAAATTATCCTTACATGATAAAACCTGTTAATACTGATACTAAATTACTATTTGCTTAAGAAACTTTATTTTCAGCTACAGACAAAACATATACAATTAATATCAGATAGCTCAACAATAATAACGATGCGGCACGTGCTTAAATTGTAGCAAATACTTGCATCCTTTACTTTCTTTAAAAGATTGATATTTTTATGGTGGACAATAGCATTGTTGAATTTTTTGCGTTACACACTTAATGGAAAATTGTTAAACTTAAATCGATTAATATGTATTACATGTGTAAGTAGAAGATAAATGAGACACAAGAAATGCTAAAGAGATAAAGACGTAATTAGAGTAAAAAGCAGATATAAAAAATGTTGATGACATTAAAGACAGCATTAAAAGAAAAATGTAATTCAGATACAAAAATATATCATTTAACGATACATGAGATTACAAGCAAGTTAGATTCTATTGCTAATAAATCTTATAACTACTATTTAGAAAGCAAGAAAAACTGGTATGATCATTTAGTGGAGCAAAACTGTGGTGCGCTGCCATTGGCCTTAAATAAAATGCTTTAAATTAGATACAAAAATTTCCAAAATGAAGCTTTTTTCATTGCGTGCTGTGTACTATAACAACTCAATTAGCTACTGGGTACGTCACCTTATCTTAACAGGCGTGCCAGTATTTGATATAACTAATAAAACTTATATATATGTATACATAAGTCAATAGGAAGATAAAGGTTGTATCTAATTGTTGTTATCTTTATAGATAGCGATAGGATCTTGATTATTTCATATCATTCATGATGAGCAGTATAACATCTAATAATCTCTACATGGCTAGATATGTAATGTGCAAGTATGGAAAGGCAACCTAATTCGCATATCAATGGATTGGCATCAACAAAAACTGATCATTTATAAAAATGAAGGCCACTAGCAAAAATTTTTATTTGAAAATTGTATATATTTGAAACATCAGAAAGACTTCTTTTCCTTACTGCAAAAAATCATCAATACTTTATTAAAAAGTATTGAGGAGTTAAAGGAGATATCTAGCAAACAACTTTTCATATTAAAATTCTATCAAATCAATTAAAAAATTTATTTTTTTGCTTGCATGATTCATGGAAAGTTAACACATGTTAAGCATATATAGCTGAATATTATATTTATTTAGTTAAAAAAAATTGAAATAAAATAAATAAAAACAGTATTATCATGTGCAATGATGGGAGTATTAAATAAATGCGTGACATGAATCTATTAGCATAGATAATCTAATTCTATAGATGGAGGCTTGAGCGCTTGCACAATCAAAAGCCTACAATATATATTGTATATTGTATTAATTCATTATAGTGCTAACACTTATGCGAATAGTAATGGTGCTAGATCAGGCTAGCTAGCCATATCGATCAATTTCTTAGGCGATAATTTTTTGACGTTAGCGTAAAAATACTGTTGCTAGTGAAGGAGTTAAGTAGGACTCTTCAGTACGGATTCATTAGCAAATAGTCAATCTGATAAAAATATTAGAGGCTATTCTGGTTGAATCAGATAATAAAATTAACTCAAAAAGTATAAGAGAAGATTTTTAGGTAGTAAATACCTGTAAATGAATTCCGCAAATTTATTATCTAACTCACCAACATTGCACATGGTAGTGAAAAACATCGATATAGTTAATCTTTATCTATAATTAATCTTTATCAATTAAAGAAAGTAAAATTATCCATTTATCAGCTAATAAGCGAAGTAGACAAAATCAAAACAACCAAAAATAATATAGAACAATTTTAAAATGAGGCTACAAGTATGTATATGAAACAAGAATAAAGAATCATGATAATACCAAAAGTTCATCCGAGCTAACAACCTAATACAATAATAATGCTAATATAGGGCTAATAGAAATTCATAAGAGTAGTGATAATGCTTATGAGGAATTTGACAATGGTAAATCTATATCATAATAGCCATAATTCAATCGCAAAACTACTAAAAAAAGATCTGTCATTTGCAGTAATGACAAGTTACTCAGGATTCCAATTGGACAATCTACCTTGGCAATGAGTTAGAAAGCAGTCATATTTTTATCTCTTGCAAGCATAG
>JBHEQW010000001.1:0-101054 GCA_046530935.1 Arsenophonus sp. | reverse complement strand
AAAAATATGCCATTGATCAGAAAATTTAAAATATATATAAATATGTTTAACGTAATATAA
Organism: Arsenophonus sp.; assembly: GCA_046530935.1. Classification (GTDB taxonomy): domain Bacteria; phylum Pseudomonadota; class Gammaproteobacteria; order Enterobacterales; family Enterobacteriaceae; genus Arsenophonus. The sequence goes on along the minus strand of JBHEQW010000001.1, from coordinate 100,994 downwards.
ATTCCGTAAATAATCTAATTTTATGATACTTCTATCATTCCTAAATAAAATAATAAAAATTAGATTTCTAATATCTATAGATATAGGCTGTATTTTTATGACTATGTTATAAAAGGTTGTTTCTTTTACTAATAGCAAAATTTGTAGCTAGCTCTGTACTTCAATTGTTGTAGTTTTAAACAATCTTTTCTCTAGGCCGGCCAGATAATTCAGCAAATAAACATAGAGGATAATATGCCATGTAATCTACTCATCAGGCATACTTTTAAAATAAGCTTATATAACTGTTCAGATTTAAATATAGAATTTCTTACCAATAACTCTCTGATTATCCAATCTTATTTAGACTAAAAAAACAATTTCACGATCCATTAAAAAGATTTTGCATCATTTTAGCAGCTCCACCAGAAAAAAGGGATGGACACTTTTATCTAGGATCATCTCAAAAAAACGCATAACCGAGTCTAAATTAAACTCTTAAAGAATGTCATCACTTCACTTATATAACTCTATCAATCTCTAGTAATTAAGAGCGCGATTCGTTCTTTCTTTGTATCTCTTTCTCTTCCGTATTTTCTGGCTTTCTGTTGGATATTTAACACTTACTCCCTTTACGGAATTCATTGAAAATGTTTCATTGACTTCAACAATGACAATTAGTGGATTTATCTTGGCTATCCCCAATGAAGCAAGAAAGCAGTGAGGTCATATACACTCAACGCTGTTTTTAAATCATCAATCACTATTTGTTTTGCTGACTTTTCCGCATAAAATTAAGCTATTTCAACATATATCACAGATAACTAATCTATTTATAGTTAGCAATTTAAATCGCTCTTTAAGTAAGGATAAAAATTAATACTTTAATTGCTAAAAAGAGATAGAATCGGTTTATTGGATCTTGTATTATTTATTAAATAAATCTGGTAATATGATGCTAAGGTGTACATTACACCATGATTATTCTTTGAACAGACTACAGCATCGCTTAAATAACATTTAAATGGTTGTTTTCTATAACCACAATTTTTTACACGCGGCGGCTTCGCTAGCTTGAATCTCGCAAAACCCAATTCAATTAGATTCCTCTTTTTTATTTATACTCTCACCACACTGCTATGACTGGAAGTCATAGAATATAAGCAGTTTTTTTCAATCTTTCTAAAGATTCTTTATTATTGCATGATGTACACTTGTTGAAAGATGGATACTTCGTTGAAAACCTTATCAATAAAATATTAATAGCGTTATTAGCAGCATCAAGGCTCTCTGCTAAGAAGACTTTCATTACAGCTAAGCTTTAATTTTCGCTTACATACCTTTTTGAGAATGAAACTAGCAGATTACATGTTTTTATATGTGCACAACAGCGCATTGGTGTGTGCATGTCTGGAAATATATCTTTGCTTAGACTATATTACGAAAACCTAGAACATAATATTTCATAACGCATAACAAACCTTGGATATAGAGGCTAAGCCACATACTCTCAACACACTGTATTAAAATTAAGCCAAGTTCGTTTCCAATTCTCGATAAGTGTCTTTAATCGCAATTTCCTCCTTACGTCTATCTTAAGTGACGATAATAATAACCAGCAAGAAAAGGCAATCATCCTGCCTGAGTGCAGGAGTGTGTATAGCCATCGAGTAAGAAATAAATTGCTATAAATGTAGCATTTTTCTTAAATCAGATAGCAGCACTACACCACCAGTGCCTATGCTCTTCAACTCATTGCTACTTAAGTCTACTGATGATAGTACTGCAATAAAGATTGTCGGATTTTTTGCCTGAGTAGGAGCATACTCCAGCAATGGCTTCGTGAAAATCACATGTGGGAGATACCTTGTAGGTATAAGCCATAATATCAAGTTTTTGACTCTTTTTTTTGAACATCTTAAGTAAGTGGTATATAAATAAGATCTTTAAGCATATTCCCTTGCCACTATGATCCGTGATTTGGCACTTTAATTTAAAGATCGGCAATAGATGTTTGTATAGTTCACCGAGATAAATAGCTATTATGGATAATCTTCATGAAAAGGATTAGAATTAATATCTTGTTTCGATAATAGCTGTATGGTATTATTTTTAATAACATATCAATCATATCTGTTGTTAGAATCATAATAGGAAATTAATCAGTAGGATATATGTCAGGATCTCCTAAACATTTCATACCAGAAATGAGTATAATTCTTGACAAGATTTATAAAGTGAATTTAATCAAATTTTTATACACTGAAGCTACTAGAAGTCGATGCACTAAGAACTTGTGGCTCAAGAAAAACAAGCATTTCAATTGTATTTAAGCTATTACAGTCTTCTCAGAAAAGCTTGTACCACTAATCTTGAGACTTTAGGTGTGATCCTGGAAGTAACCATCATTTAATTTAAGGATTGAAAAGAGATTTACGAAGCATCAGAGTGTAACATATCCTGATAACCATACAGACAATATTTGCTAATAACACCTCAATTAGTTCCATTAAATAATTCATCCAGACTATTAATAAAAGCATAAGTTGGAATAGTATGATAAATACCATAACCAGGATTATTAGCATCAACCCCGCGTAAAAAAAGGTAGATAACACCACCAAAATTTTTTTTATAATCATAATTAGGTAAACGATTTTGTAAATAACGATGCATAGCTAATGTATAAAGCTGATACTGTAAATCATATCTATGATCAATCATGGCATTCTCTATTGCTTCCTTGCTATATGCCATAGCATTTTCTCCTAAACAATTTGATTTATAATCAAGCAAATAAAATTTATCTTTGTAGAAAAAAACTAAATCAATATAACCGTTCAAAACGCCCATTACTGGCTCAAAACTAAATGGTTGGCAACGTTGAGATAAAACATCATATCGATTAGCTAGCATATCTAATGAAGATGGCAATAATAATTTTTCTATTGATAAATGAAATTGCATTTCATTTAATTGATGATCAGGCCTGATCTTTGATAAGCTAAAACCATCATTAAGTAAAGGAGTATTAAAAATATTTATTAGCCATATCTTAAGAACCTTTACCCAATCAGCAGAAAAACATGATTGTTCTAATTTTTTAGCTAACCAAGACTCTTGTGGATGTTGATTAAATGGCAGTAATTCTAACAGGGAATGCAAAAAAATTCCTGCTGTGACACCTTTAGGAAAGGTATGAACACTCCTATCTGTTATTTCACCTTGAACTAATAAGGCATCAACTTGCGCATCAGCATTGATTTTTGGTGCTAAATCTTGTATGCCAATCTCAATATTTATATCATTAATACTAATTTTATCAGAGAATGAATTTCTATCATGATAGGTTAATCCTGAATAGCTAGTAACACGCCATGTATTTTGAATCTGACCTGTAAAATTTTTAGCCAATAATTTCATTGGTTTATTTTTCTTGGGGTACCAAGGAGATAATTTAATATTATTAATTGGTGTGATACTAATATTTTCACTCACTAATTTGCCTAAAGCATTACATAATAATGTTGCATTACCTGGTTGCCCATTTTGCAATAAGTAACCTAATGCGCTTTGATGCAAATCAGTATAACCACTTTCCCTATTAAGCCGCCCTTTTACTAAAGGGGCTATACCAACACTACAATGATAAACTGAGCGCGTTAGTGCAACATATAGGAGCCGCAAATCTTCAGCTAAACGCTCTTCATTAGCCAACTTAATACTCTCTTTATGTTGAGTTAGATCAAGGCATAATTGAAAATTATCACGATCATGAAAAGCAGCCAATTTTTTCTGCGAGAATTGACAGGCAAAAGGTAACCAAATAATTGGGTATTCTAAGCCTTTAGATTTATGTATAGTGCTAATACTAACCAAGTGATTATCATTCTTTAAACGTATTTGCTGATTTTCTACTAAAAGATCTGGTTGTTCGATCTGATGAGCTAACCAACGAATTAGAGCATGCTCACTTTCAAGTTGTAATTCAGCTTCTTGTAGTAATTCAGTTAAATGCATCAAATCCATCAAGCGCCTTTCACCATCCATATGATCTATTAATAGATTTTCAGCAATCCTATGGTTAATCATAATAGCTCGCAATGCAGAAAAAATACCATGTCGCTGCCAAATCAATAAATAATTGGCAAACTCTTCAACCCTCATCTCCCACTGATTTTCATCCTGATTTAATTTCTCAATATCTTGTGCACTTAACCCAATTAAACGAGTAGCCAATCCACAACGTAGATTTTGCTCCTTTTCTGGTGAGATCATGGCTTGTAATAACCATAATATTTCTCGTGCTTCATGAGTAGCAAAAACGCTTTCTTGATTAGAAAGAAAAACTGACGAAATATTAAATTTATTTAATGCTTCTCGTATTATTGCTGCTTCGTGACGGCTTCTAACTAACACCATAATATCCCCAGCAGTTACAGGCTGTTTAAGATCACCTCGATATAACCAGGTTGTTCCATTCTCGCTCTCTTTAAGCCAATCACAAATTTGACTAGCACACTGGTAAGCCATTGTTTGTTGATAATCCAAGGTTGAAACAAATTCTTTATTTAAATAATTAAAATTTAAAGCTGATAATCTTTCTGTTTTATGAATAAACGATAAATTTTGATTTGAAGAGACTGAATCAACTGTATTAAATGGTATTTGTTCAAATAAAAATGGGTTTTTTGCCAGACTGAATAATTGATTAACAGCCGCAACCATTCTTGATGAAGAACGTCTATTAATATCAAGAGTATAATGTGATTCAATCTGATTTTTAGCTTTAAGATAAGTAAAAATATCCGCACCACGAAAAGCATAAATAGCTTGTTTTGGATCGCCAATAAATAGCAAACAACAATGATTTTTTCCATGATAAATGCGTTGAAAAATTCGATATTGTTGTGGATCAGTATCTTGAAATTCATCAACCATAACAACTGGGTAATGATTGCGGATCACGTTAGCTAATTGATCTCCAGCTTCTGCATGTAATGCCTGATCTAAATGACTTAACAAATCATCAAATCCAATCTCTCCACGTCGTTTTTTTTCCTTAAGTATTCTTTGACGAACATTAATAATAGCTTTTGAAATAATAAGGTTGCGTAATGTAAGTGATTGTTGCAACAAATTATCAATAGCAATAAAAACTTTATGCTCTGGCACATTACTTGACGATGTTTTATCTATCAGTTCAGATTGGGAAAAACGTGCCAATTCTTTAGGTATCTTATAATCAACTGTTGATGACTGTGCCCAAGTAGTCACAGATATTAACCAATTCGATAAATTACTGCGACTATAACTACGTTTGTTAATAGATGAATTAGTAATTAAATTAATGAAGCTTGATGAATTTAAAAGCCATAAAACTTTTACTTTTTTTATCATATCAATTAAGATTTGATGATGTTGATTTATTGATTGAGTTTCAATAGGCTGATTAAGAAAAGTCGGAATATCGCCTTGTAAATAAGGCTTTATTTCAGTTAAAAGTGCTTCTGGATCACTCCATTCGTCAACTATAACTTTTGATATATAATAATCCATTGGATAGAAGTTACAACGCCAAAAATCAGCACAAGCCTGTCTCTGTAAGAGATGTTCATCTTTTATTATTGATTGCTCAAATAGCATACCTGACTCAAAAGCGTTATGCAGCAACACGCGTTGACAGAACCCATGAATTGTATAAATTGCCGCCTCATTCATTTGACGTTCAGCAGCAATTAACAATTGAACAGCCTTATTTTTATCTGAAAGAGAAGATAGCAATATTCTGAATATTGAATTTTCATCAAAACCAATGCCATCTCTAATACAAGCCATTTTCATCTGATGAATATTGTAGCGAATACGTGATCGTAGCGCATCGGTTGCCGCTTCAGTAAAGGTAACCACTAAAATCTCTTCAACACTTAATGGGCGAAAAAATGCATTTTTTCGCCCAATACCTAATAATAATCTCAAATAGAGTAAAGCTATTGTATAGGTTTTTCCTGTTCCTGCTGAAGCTTCTATCAATCTATGGCCATAAAGAGGTAAACAATAAGGATCTAGCTTGTATTTTTGTATTCGCCTATTACTCACTTAGCATATACCTCATAATTGGCAAAATCTTTTGTAATTTAAACTTAGTCAACAGTTGTAAGTTATATATTTTTTTAATTTAGTATGTTTCTTTATTATTAAAATCTTTTTCAATAGTGAATAAACCACAAGCTAAAGCTATTTGTTGAAAAACAACAATACTATAAACAATTAATAACCATTGCTGATATGTGCTAATTATAGTACAATACTTTGATTAATTTTTTATACTATTAAAAACAAAATTATTGCTGGAAAATTAAATGGTAAAAACGATCTTGCCTATTCATAAAAAGTTTAAGGAAGATGTTCTATTCATCCATATAATATATTTATCTTATACAGTTAGTTATTAACAAATCATAATGTATGATGTTCAAACTACGGCATCTGCTCTGATGCTTGGTGAACCTGTTCTATATCTTTAAATTAGACGTTTATTTAGCACAATGAGTTTGTAGATCCACAGAAGATCAAATCTCCTATTATTCCATATGGTGTTTTTATTTTTCAGAACAGACGGAGAAAACAACTTAAATATGATTGAAATGGTTGTTTTTCTTAAATTACAGTTCTTTGCGCAACGATTCAGTAGCTTCATGTCGCAAAATCGATTCAATCAAATTTATTGCTCTATTGATTGACAGTGCTCTGAGAGAAAGTCATAGAATATCAGCAGTTATTCTTGATCTTCCCACGGCATTTTCATTGCTATTGCTGCAGAATACTTTTCTGAAAGTCTTGCACATAAAATATCAATGGTGTTATTAGAGGCATCACATCTTTTTGCTAGCCAGACCAATTCCTCTAAACTCATCCTTAATTTTTTGGTCTATGCCTTTGGGTAATAAAGACAGGATATTATCTGTTTTGTATGCCTAATAACTAACGTTGGCACTATGTTTCTGTGGATATCTTTGTTATTGTATTCCAAAAACCAATTGTATACAATAAAATGGTATTAGTTCGTGTCCAGATGTTTTCAACATAACAAGCATAGAAGATACATTTAAGGCACATGCTCATTTTTTATTCTTATTAAGAAATTCTGTTAATAGTTTGTTTTTGACTTTAGATAATTATCTTCAACTACAACTAGTTTATTACGTCCATACTCAATTACGCCAATACTGGAGAAGTAGACAACTTGGATCATATTTCCTGAGAAAATATATGCAATAAACACAAAAAACCATATTGCGTATAACTTATAATCACATAGGCACTATTGCCTGTGCTATTCAAGCTATTTCTGTTTCAGCCTACTGATAGTTGTGTAGAAAAAATATCTGGCGTTTTTTCAATAGAAAACCGCCAATCGCCAATAAATAGACTTATAAAAATCACTGATAAATATACCTCATGGATACACAGCCATGATATAGAAACTCTTCAACGCTTTTTTTGCAGGCATCAAATAAGACTTTAGCAACAACCTGTTATGAAGAAAATTCTGTTGCCACTAAGATCCATCATATTAGGCAGTTTAATCTCAACATCACCAATATTAGTCTGTGTAGTTTGCCGTGATAAATAATTATTACTGACGTCAGGGATAGATGCCTGTCAATCAATTAAAGAGGCGTTCATGTTGTTTTATTGGAGCATGACATAGAGCTGAGACGACTTAATGCCGGTAGTATTCCTAGCTGTCTAGCCAACATTACACATGAGTTCATACAAGATACAATATGTAAATATCTGCTTTAGCAGATATCTGTAGAGTAGGCTTTTCATAGCATATTATCTCTCTGTTGTTGAAATCATTTACAAAATTAGTCATCAAGATAGATGCAGCAGTTCTTGATCTTTACCTTTATAGATAAAAAAATAAATATAACTACAAGTTTAGTTAGATACTAATAATTTATAAAAATTCATCATTTTTACATAAAGGTCAGCTGATAAAAAATTTTTTAACTGTTAGTTTTAATTATTATGCTATTTTTATGATTATTTAGTATCAAATCAGGTATGATAATTATAGCTGTTTTGTTAAATTATTTCTGAGGAGTTAATCAATGAAACAGGTGGTGTATGTTGCAAGTCCAGAAAATAAGCAAATTTATGTTTGGTCAATTGATGAAAAAGGCAAACTAACATTATTGCAACAGTTAACATTAGTTGGTGAAGCACAACCGATGCAGATTGGTCGTGATGGTCGACACCTTTATGTTGGTATTCGTCCTGATTTTGCGATTATTACTTATCTTATTTCATCTGAAGGAAAACTCAACCAAAAGACTATTACATCTATTCCAGGCATGCCAACACATATTGAACTTGATAAACTTGGTCGTTGGCTATTTATTTCCTGCTATCATCAAGGCAATTTAATTGTGTTGCCGGTTGATCAAAATGGGATCCCTCAATCACCAATTCAAATTATTGATAATTTAAAACATCCTCATTCTTCTGGAGTAAGTTTTGATAATTTACGCTTGTTTGTCCCTTGTCTAGGGGAAGATTATATTCGTATTTATTTTATTAATAACAATGGATATTTAATTGAACATGTTGCTCAACGGATCAAGACTAATAAAGGTGCAGGACCACGTCATTTGGCATTTTTACCAAACCAGAACGCTTTTTATTGTTTAAATGAGTTAGATGCAACAATTAATGTTTACTCTGCATTTGAACCTTATCAGCAAAAGCAAATTTATAACATTTTACCAATCGGATCGGAATGTAAACCTTGGGCTGCAGATATCCATATTACTCCAAATGGCAGGCATCTTTATGCTAGTGAACGTTCTTCCAGTATTATTCGGCACTTCGAGGTAATAGCCGATGGACTCGAATTATTGCCTATGATGGCTTATGCAACAGAAACTCAACCACGTGGTTTTAATATTGATCAAAGTGGTAATTTTTTATTAGCTGCAGGCCAAAAATCTAATCATATTGCAGTTTATAAAATAGATACGGTTACTGGCATGTTACACACATTAGGTCGTTATCCGGTTAGTAAAGGTCCAATGTGGATAATAACTCATTCAATTAAAAACTAAAATATTTTTAATTTACAATTTAATAACTATTTTTTTTATCGCTTTTGTTAAATTGCTCAACTGTTCGGCGGTAATGATATATGGTGGCATTAGATAAATTAATTTACCAAATGGTCTGATCCATACCCCCTCAGAAACAAAATAACTTTGTAATTTACATATATTGATCTGGCTTTTCATTTCAACGACACCGATTGCACCTAACACACGTACATCAGCAACTTGTGGTTGATCTTGCAGTGGAAGGAGTTCGGCAATCAATTGAGTTTCAATATCTTTTACCCATTTTTCCCATGGGCTATTCCTTAATAAGGTGATGTTCGCATTAGCGATTGCACAGGCTAATGGATTCCCCATAAAAGTAGGCCCATGCATAAAACAGCTTGCTTTACCTTGACTGATGGTATCTGCGATATGCCGGCTTGTTAAAGTAGCTGATAGAGTGAGATACCCACCAGTTAGTGCTTTACCTAAACACAAAATATCAGGTGTAATTGCACTATGTTGACAAGCAAATAATTTACCAGTACGGCCAAAACCAGTGGCTATTTCATCAGCAATCAGCAAAATATTATAACGATCGCATAATTTTCTTACTGCCGTTAAATAATTGGGATGATAAATTCGCATACCACCAGCTCCCTGAATGATTGGCTCAACGATAATAGCTGCAATTTTATCAGCTTGTTCGGTTAACATTTTTTGTAATGGGATCAAATAATCGGTTTCCCATTGCTGATAAAACCCGCATTGAGGAGCTTGAACGAAAAAATGCGAAGGCAGATATCCATGATAAAGGCTATGCATTGAATTTTCCGGATCGCAAACTGACATAGCACCAAAGGTGTCACCATGATAACCTCGTTCTAAAGCAATAAACTGGTGGCGAGTTTCGCCTTGTGCATGCCAATATTGCAATGCCATTTTTAATGCTACCTCTACAGCTACTGAGCCAGAGTCAGCTAGAAAAATACACTCTAATTTATCATCAGTTATATCGATTAATTGTCGGCACAAATCAGTCGCTGCCTTATGCATGATACCACCAAACATAACATGGGACATTTTTGTTAATTGATCTGTAGCTGCTTGATTGAGTGCTGGGTGATTATAGCCATGAATTGCTGCCCACCAAGAAGACATGCCATCAATCAATTTTCTACCATCGGCTAATTCAAGTTCTACACCTGATGCTCGCACGATAGGATAAACCGGTATTGGCTTTGTCATTGAAGTGTATGGGTGCCAAATATGTTTAGCATCAAAACTAATATCATCGAGTTTCATTTTATCTTGTCAACTAATTTAGTTTTAGTTAATTTTACCTAATTTTAGTTAATTTTACTTAATTTTAATTAATTTTAGTTAATTTTAGTTAATTTTAGTTAATTTTAGTTAATTTTAGTTGACATGATAACGCAGTTATTTAAACTAACAATACTTTTTCAAAAAAAAATATAATGGTATTTATAAATGAAAAAATCATGGACTCTTAGTCAGGCAAAAATATTATTTGATTTACCTTTTTTTTTATTACTTTTTCAAGCTCAAAAAGTTCATCGTCAACATTTTGATCCACAACAGATACAGATTAGTACTTTACTCTCCATAAAAACTGGTGGCTGTCCAGAAGATTGCAAATATTGCTCACAAAGTGCTCGCTATAAGACCGGATTAAAAATGAATGGGCTGTTAAAAGTCCAACAAGTGATCGAGTCAGCTAAACAAGCCAAAAAAGGCGGTTCAACGCGTTTTTGTATGGGCGCTGCCTGGCAAAATCCACATGAACGAGATTTGCCATATTTAGAAAATATAGTAAAAGAAGTTAAAGCGTTAGGGTTAGAAACCTGTATGACACTTGGCAAATTAAATAATCAGCAGGCATGCAGGCTAGCTAAGGCAGGACTTGATTATTACAATCATAATTTAGACACTTCACATGAATTTTATGAAAACATCATTACCACACGAACCTATCAAGATCGACTAGATACGATCGATATAGTTCGCCAAGCAGGAATGAAAGTATGTTCTGGTGGAATTATCGGTTTAGGTGAAAAGGTTACTGATCGCGCAGCTTTATTGGTTCAATTAGCTAATTTACATAAGGCTCCTGAAAGTGTGCCGATTAATATGCTAATAAGAATAAAAGGGACGCCACTTGAGAATAATGAAGATGTCGATCCTTTTGACTTTATTCGAACCATTGCCGTTACACGTATTATGATGCCAACCTCTTCTGTACGGCTCTCTGCTGGCCGTGATCAGATGAATGAACAGATGCAAGCACTCTGCTTTATGGCTGGTGCTAATTCTATCTTTTATGGCTGTAAGTTATTAACAGCATCTAATCCAAAACAAGATAAAGATCATCAACTTTTTAAAAAACTAAATATTAAACCACAACCCATTGAAACTTCCTTAATTCACCGGCAACAAATAGATCGGTTAGAAAAAACTATGATGCAGCTGGTGGTAGATAAGGAACAATTTTATAACGCGGCATTATAATGAATTGGTCAACATTTTTAACTCACCAACTTGATAAGCGAAAGCAGCAAGCATTATGGCGACAGCGGCAAATCATAAAAAAAAATGATGCACGTACTCTAATTTTTAATCAACAACAATATGTTAATTTTTCAAGTAATGATTATCTGGGATTAAGTTATCATCCGGATATTATTAAAGCCTGGCAAACAGGATTAAGCCAATATGGAACAGGTAGTGGTAGCTCTGGACATGTTATCGGTTTTAATTGCCCTCATGCAAAATTGGAGCAACAGCTTGCTGATTGGTTAGGTTACCACAGGGCTTTGTTATTTATTTCCGGCTATGCGGTAAATCAAAGTGTAATAATGGCTTTAATGAATAAAAATGATCATATTGTAGCTGATAAACTTAGTCATGCATCTTTACTGGAAGCTGCGATGTTATCACCAGCAACATTACAACGCTTTACCCACAATCAACCTGACGCATTAGAAAATCTTTTAACAGCAAATCATACTGGAAAAACATTGGTTATCACAGAAGGTATCTTTAGCATGGATGGAGACATTGCGCCTTTATGGGAATTGCAATTACTGGCGAGACAAGCAGAAGCCTGGTTATTAGTAGATGATGCGCATGGTATTGGTATCAATGGTGATGAAGGCCGAGGTAGTTGTTATCTGTATAAAGTAAAGCCTGAACTGCTAGTGGTGACATTTGGGAAAGCATTTGGCCTTAGTGGCGCGGCATTGCTTTGTGATGAAGATACTGCTGATTATTTTCTACAATATGCACGCCATTTGATATATAGTACTTCAATGCCGCCTGCTCAAGCAGTCGCATTAACTGAAGCCGTTAGGCAAATTCGTCAGGCTGATGAATTAAGAGCCAATCTACAGCGCAACATCAATTATTTTCGTCAATTAGCTAATCACTATCATTTGCCTTTATTAAATTCCAATAGTGCAATTCAACCACTGATTATTGGTAGTAACCAATCTTGTTTGCAATTATCTCAATTTTTACGTCAACGTGGATTTTGGGTCCAAGCTATTCTGCCAAAAACAGTACCATCTGGTAGTGCAAGATTAAGAATTACATTGATGGCTAATCATCAATTAGCTGATATTGCACAGTTAATGGAAACGTTAAATCAATTTTTTAACAACTATGCTGATGAATAAACAAGCGATTGCTCATGCTTTTGGACGGGCGGCAAAAAATTACGACAATATTGCGTTATTTCAACAAAAAAGTGGCCAACATCTGTTTAATTGCTTATCTATAATGCCAGGTAAGACAGTGCTAGATGCTGGTTGTGGTACTGGTTATTTCAGTGAACAGTGGCAATTAGCTGGAAAACATGTTATTGCACTTGATCTGTCTGTATCAATGTTAGCAATTGCTCAGCAAAAGCAAGCAGCTATGAGCTATATCCAGGCTGATATAGAATATTTACCACTAGCTGATAAAAGTATTGATCTCTCTTTTAGTCATCTTGCTATTCAGTGGTGCAGTAATTTAGCAATCCCATTGAGTGAGCTATATCGTATTACAAAAAAGGGTGGGGTAGTTGCTTTTTCTACTTTAATCGATGGCTCATTACAAGAACTAGAACACTGTTGGCAAAAAGTTGATAATAAACGGCACATTAATTCTTTTATGACGTTTGAACAAATCAAACAGAGTTGTCAAGCTTGGCGCCATAGTTTAGAACAACAATCCTGGCATTTAACTTACCCTTCATTTGCTTCTTTACTGCAATCTATAAAAGGCATTGGTGCAACTTATATAACAAATGGACGTCAGCAGCGAGGTCTTATGACAAAAAATCAATTATTTAAACTGCTTGATCATTATCCTCATATCAATGCGAAATTCCCCTTAACTTATCAACTGGTTTATGGAATATTATATCGTGAATAAATGTTTTTTTCTCACTGGAACTGATACAAATATAGGTAAAACTGTTGTCAGTTGCGCGTTACTACAAGCAGCTGCTAATCATGGTTATCAAACAGCCGGTTATAAGCCAGTAGCTTCAGGCAGCGAAGAATTAATGGTTGGGTTAAGAAATTCAGATGCTCAGTTATTAAGAAAAAATAGTAACGTGAATTTGAATTACTATGATGTTAATCCGATCGTTTTTGCTCAAGAAACTTCACCACATATTGCCAGTCAGCTAACAGGAACGCTTATCGATTGGCAGATAATGTATGAAGGATTAAATAAATTAAAACAATCTGCCGACTGGATCATCATCGAAGGTTCTGGTGGATGGTACACACCACTTTGTCATGAAAAAACCTTAGCTGATTGGGTTATACAACAGCAATTGCCAGTAATTTTAACAGTTGGTATAAAATTAGGCTGTATCAATCATGCAATATTAACCGCTCAGGCCATTAAGAAAAGCGGTTTATTATTAGCAGGATGGGTGGCAAATGAAATTGTTTTACCTGATCAGTATAAGCAGAGTTATTTACTAACATTAAAGCAGCGGCTATCAGCGCCTTGTTTAGGCGTTATTCCGCATTTGCCAAATTGGCAATCTGATTCAATTGGCAAATTCGTTAATTTAGATACCTTATCTATAAAATAATAAATTTTAGACTAAGTGGCACTCTCCACACTCTATATGCTTCTATGCCTTCTTTCTTTAGCCGTATTTTTTTTGAATTAGTATAATTTATAAAAAAATAAAAGGTATTTTTTATTGTTTTTTATAGAATTTTTTTAATCCTTAAAGTAAAAAATCTTATAACTATCTATTCTAAAAATGATTTCTTCTGAAAAGAATTTGTTGATTTATTCGCTATTCATTATGAGTTTTAGTAGACAACTGATATATGACATTAGCTATTATTTATAATCAGATAATAATAAACATATGTTATAAAATTAAACTAGAAATGATATTAAATATACTTTTTAAATTGGATGATTAGCATCAAATATAATTTAATGCGCAATAAATTATGCATAACTAAGATCATTAAAACAACAAATATATATAAATAATTAGTTATTTTAGAAACTAATTTCTTATTTTTGTTATCATTGAAGCTATTTTTTCAATAAAATAAAAAAATATCTTTAGTAGAGAGAATTAAATGAATAAGAGCTTCAAATTACATGCTGAATTTCAACCTGCAGGTGATCAGCCGGCAGCAATAAAAAAATTAATCGAAGGTCTTAATGATGGATTGGCTCATCAAACATTACTAGGTGTTACCGGCTCAGGCAAAACATTCACTATCGCTAATGTTATTGAACAAGTTAATCGCCCGATAATAGTGATGGCTCATAATAAGACGCTGGCTGCACAATTATATTGTGAAATGAAGGCTTTTTTTCCAGAGAATGCGGTGGAATATTTTGTTTCTTATTATGATTACTATCAACCAGAAGCGTATCTTCCAAGTTCCGATACTTTTATTGAAAAAGACGCTTCTATTAACGAATATATTGAACAGATGCGACTTTCTGCCACTAAAGCACTGCTTGAAAGACGTGATGTTATTGTTGTTGCTTCAGTATCAGCGATTTATGGTTTAGGAGATCCTGGTAGCTATCTAAAAATGATGCTACATTTAACCAAAGGCATGATTATTGATCAACGTGCTATTTTACACCGTTTGGCGGATTTGCAATACACAAGAAATGATCAAACTTTGCAGCGAGGCACCTTTAGAGTTAGAGGGGAAGTGATTGATATTTTTCAAGCTGAATCAAATGAATATGCATTACGAGTTGAATTATTTGATGAGGAAATAGAACGGTTAGCTCTTTTTGATCCATTAACCGGACAAATCCAACATAATGTACCGCAATTTAGCATTTATCCTAAAACCAACTATGTAACCCCACGTGAACGGATCCTCGAAGCTATGGAGAAAATTAAAATTGAATTAGCACAAAGAAGTAAATTATTACTGGAAAGTAATAAACTAATTGAAGAACAGCGGTTAACACAGCGTACCAAATTTGATTTAGAGATGATGAATGAACTAGGTTATTGTTCTGGCATTGAAAATTACTCACGTTATCTTTCAGGACGAGAAACTGGTGAACCACCACCAACGTTATTTGATTATTTACCAACAGATGGTTTATTAGTTATAGATGAATCTCATGTTACCATTCCACAAATTGGCGGCACGTATCTGGCTGATCGCTCTCGTAAATGGACATTGGTAGAATATGGATTTCGCTTACCTTCTGCATTGGATAACCGCCCATTACATTTTGAGGAGTTTGAAGCACTGTCTCCACAAACTATTTATATTTCTGCAACACCAGGTAAATATGAATTAGAAAAGTCAAATAGTGAAATTATTGAGCAAGTTATCAGGCCAACTGGCTTACTTGATCCTGAAATTGAGGTTCGTCCAATTGCCACTCAGGTTGATAATTTATTATCTGAGATCCATTTGCGTACAGCGGTAAATGAACGAGTGCTAGTGACAACTTTAACTAAAAGAATGGCAGAGGATTTAACAGATTATCTGCAAGAACATGACATTAAGGTTCGTTATTTACATTCAGATATTGATACTATCGAACGTGTAGAAATTATACGTGATTTACGCTTAGGGTTATTTGATGTATTAGTTGGTATTAACTTATTACGTGAAGGATTGGACATCCCAGAAGTATCCTTAGTTGCCATTTTAGATGCAGATAAGGAAGGATTTTTACGTTCAGAACGTTCATTAATTCAAACGATTGGACGTGCGGCGCGTAATTTGAAAGGCAAAACTATTTTTTATGGTGATAAAGTTACTGATTCAATGGCAAAAGCAATTAAAGAAACGAAACGTCGTCGCGAAAAACAAATAGCTTTTAATCAACAGATTGGTATTGCACCTAAAGGTTTAAATAAAAAAGTTTGTGATGCTTTACAAGTTGGCTTACCAACATCTATAAAAGATAGACATAAGCAACTGAAAGTATCACTTATTATAGAAGATTATCATAAACTTTCGATCAAAGAATTGGAGATTAAAATTCAGGTGTTAAAAGGGCAAATGTATCGTTATGCGCAAGATCTTGAATTTGAACAAGCAGCTAATTTGCGTGATCAAATTCAATTGCTACGTGAACAGCTTATTACTAATTCTTAAAGCGTTAAAGAACCTAGCATACTATAGTGTGCGCAAATGCATCTACAAGTTTGCTTGAAGGAAGTTTATGACTTTAGCAATATTTGATATACTCTGAAATATGTTAATTTTTCATTAATTCAGCCAGTTTGCTTAGACTAAGCCTCTTAGAGAGAGGAACCCAGGTAAATCAGAAAGACTAGAGACAACTTCATTTTTGTTATACTGCTTATTTATCATAAGCGAGTTATAATCTTCATGCCGAAATTAATGATAACAGACCGACTGAATTTTTCATAAGAGTCAAAAAGAATCCATATAGCAATGTGTTTACAATCCAATTCTCTAATTTTTTCTTGATACGAAAGTATTTCTATACACACATTAGCTACAATTATCCATAGTTTTGAACAATAGGAAATGGTTGGAAGAAAAAGGAACAACAAACTACAACGTCACTAGGAAACAAGCTGATAACGCTTGATTGGTGTATCTGCATAATAGGAAATATAGCAATCACTAAAAGTATGTTTACAGATAAAGTTCTCTCTCTATAGAGAACTAATGATAATCTGCGGCTTCTTTTCAGCGCCATTCATAAAACAAACACAAAGATAATTTAGCTGATAGATCTGATGAATATAGACAGTATAGCGATCTATATTTACCTTTGATGAAAGGTGAAGTAACTTTCTTTAAAAGACAATAACAGTATCAACTTTCATTAAGCTATCTATTTATCTAGTAGAATGCCTGCTTGAGACAACTTATTCTATCATGAGGTGTCCAATTATACCCAGAAAGCAATCGCTGCACTACTCCCACTTTACTTCTTCTGAATGTTCCTAAAGGTGTTTTACAACCGTAAGTTCAAAAAATTCTGCAATTCATACGGCTTTAAAACTACTTAGCAATGAACAGGTTCATATTTTACCGGACTGCTACTAGTAACACATTAGTTTACATATATCTCATATTCTTTGGATTTTTTAAAAAATAACTTATCTTAAACTCAACGCTCTATTTTATTCACCACTAGCGCTATATTTCAGTAGGCATGCAAACAGGATATCGAAATTAATATCTTATTTACCTTGCGCATTTTATGATCAATAATTAAATTAACATCAGCATCTTCGTGTTTCCATCAGTTGTTTCTGTCTAGCCATTAAACATTATGTATAGCATTAGCTACTCTTTAAAAAAAGAGTAGGATAAAAAATATAGCAAGATGCTCATAATCTAAAGGTTGCATCATAACTATAATTGGATAAATCCAAGCAGTGTCTCTTCTGGTACTTTACCATATCTGCACCAAGAAGCACTGGCAATGTAAGTTAGAGTAAAGGAATAGCACATACCAGCTACTAAAAAACGCTAATATTACTAAAAAGTTACAATGAAGATATTTGGCATGGCACAGTGAAATACCTGTGCGCTATGCCAGCTTAAATGTTTTCCATATGTAGTATTTACATCAAAATTTCGCCATTACTGAGTAGAGAGTGGTTTGCACATCATTACCATGAACACTGGACTATAAAGCAATAGCAATTTGCAACAAATCCATAACACAAGAAACGATGATTAGATCCTATATTAATTAGCCATATTCCGACAAGATATTTTAAATATGATGTATTACTATAAGTTTCTTGTTGAATCATAAATAAGGCACACTATTTACCGAAGATGTATAAGATTCTACAAGCCTATTCTGTATTAGAATAGGCTTGTTTTTATTGATGCTCAGAAAGCTTTACAAGCAGACAACAATATTGTTGTCATAAAGAATGCATGAATTATAAAAAACCAATGTTTATTAACAATTCACTTAAGCAGCCTAAGTGAAATTAATATATCTAAAATTATAGCATGATATTAAAGAATAGATACTCCGATCAAATTTTTGACTTATAATAGATCTATAAAGCATTATTATCTCTTTTTAGGAAAAATGGATGGATTTTTACAATTCAGTTAAATGGTGATTTAAGTTCCTAACCATAAACTATAATAAAATCACTAAATGTCGATATGTTCATGAAGGCACGGTATATATCCAACGATATAAATTTATCTAACTTAAAACTAAAAAAAAAGTTGATATTTCTTTTACAAAGAGTAAAGCTTTAAGTACGTAAAACTGTTCTGTATTCTACTTTAAAAAAAAACTGATAGCATAAAAATATATTTTGTAATGAAGCATAATGTACTGTTTATTATGCCAAAAAATTTTTTTACTGGTTAGTATTAGTATAATTAAACTAGTTTTTAAATATGCTCTATGTTTTTAAGCATTAATTTATGTTGTTTTTGTCAAAAAAACATAACTAGTTTTTTCAAACTATCTAAATAATGTTAGATGATTATTTTAGCGAAGAATAGCAACTGCTACACCTGATGTAAATCCTTATCCTGCACCTACATCAATCAATTGATTATCAAAAAGATAATTGTTGTTAACAATGATGCTATCCAAAATATGACTTATAACAATTTGTTCATATGATTTAAATGAATATTAAATTATATTTTTTATTCTATTTACTTAATAAATCAATATAGATAATGAGCTATTGTATTTTTTGATCAGTTAAAATAATACTTGTTTTATCTAATAAACTTTTAAAGTAGCTTATTAAGGTTATTTAAACACTCCTCCGACGTAATAACCCTTGTTTTTTTAACCAGACTAATAATATGGATATTGCAGCTGGCGTAATACCTGATATACGAGACGCTTGACCAATAGAAGTAGGTTTATGATCATTTAGCTTACAAATTACTTCATTAGAAAGACCTGTTATTTGCTTGTAATCTACATTAATCGGTAATGCAGTATATTCATTATGTAGCTGTCTTGCTATTTCTTTTTGTTGACGAATAATATAACCTTCATATTTTACTTGAATCTCAACTTGACTGATAACTTGAGGATCATCAATTGCAGGTAAAAAATATTTTAATGAAGTAAGTAATTTATAACTCATTTCAGGACGACGAAGTAAATTTTCTCCATTTGTTTCTTTAGAAAGCGGAACAGTTAATACTTCATTAAGATCAGTAATTTTTTCTGAATTAGGATGTAAACAAAAATTACGTAACCGTTGGCGTTCTTGTTCAATTAATTTAATTTTACGACAAAATTTTTGCCAACGTGTTTCATCGATTAAACCAAGCTCATACCCTTTTTCAGTTAAACGAAGATCAGCATTGTCTTCACGTAGCATAAGTCGATATTCTGCTCTTGAGGTAAACATTCGATATGGTTCTTTAGTGCCTAATGTACAAAGATCGTCAACCAAAACACCAATGTAGGCTTGATCACGACGAGGGAACCATCCTTCTTGTTCAAGAGCATAACGAGCTGCGTTAAGCCCAGCTAGTAATCCTTGAGCTCCAGCTTCTTCATAACCTGTTGTTCCATTAATCTGACCAGCAAAAAATAGCCCTTTGATAAATTTACTTTCTAAAGTTAGTTTTAAATCTCGAGGATCAAAAAAATCATATTCAATTGCATATCCCGGTCGAATAATACGAGCATTTTCTAAACCTTTAATCGAATGTATAATTTGTATTTGTACATCAAAAGGTAAGCTAGTAGCAATTCCATTAGGATAAATTTTATTACTTGTTAACCCTTCTGGTTCAAGGAAAATTTGGTGTTTGGAACGATTAGAAAACCGCATAACTTTATCTTCAATAGAAGGACAGTACCTAGGGCCTACCCCTTCAATGTTACCAGTATAGATAGGACTACGATTTAAGTTATCATGAATGATCTGATGAGTTTTTTCATTCGTATAAGTAATGTAGCAAGGTAATTGCTGTGGGTGTTGTTGCGCAGATCCAACAAAAGAAAAAACAGGAGTAGGATCATCACTAAATTGTGAAGCTAATTTGGAAAAATCTATAGTTTTTATATCTATTCTAGGAGGTGTTCCTGTTTTAAAACGATCTACTCGTAAAGACAGTTCTCTTAATCTATGCGATAAACCTATACCAGGAGGATCATCAGTTTTATAACCGTTATAATTTTCTAATCCAATATGGATCTTAGGATCAAGGAAGGTACCTACAGTTAATATGATGGACTTTGCGTGAAATTTTAATCCCATTTTGGTTATCACGCCAATAATTTGATCCTTTTCTAAAATAAGGTCTTCAACTTCTTGTTGAAATATCATTAGATTTTTTTGATTTTTTAAAGCAGTTCTAATTGCTTGCTTATAAAGTAGGCGATCAGTTTGAGCTCTAGTTGCTTGTACTGCCGGGCCTTTACTTGCATTAAGAATTCTAAACTGAATCCCTGCCTTATCTGTTGCAATAGCCATAATGCCACCTAAGGCATCAATTTCTTTAACCAAATGTCCTTTACCAATTCCACCAATAGCTGGGTTGCATGACATTTGACCTAACGTATCAATATTATTGGTTAGAAGTAAAGTTTGACATCCCATACGAGCAGTCGCCATAGCTGCTTCAGTACCAGCGTGACCTCCACCAATAATAATGACATCAAATTGATTTGGATAAAACATGTATAAACCTTATATTTTGAATATAAACTAAGGAAATTAATTTCTCTAGACTTTTGTTATAAAGATAAGTTTTGTTGTTCTCGCTTAAAATAAGTTATATATATATTTATAATAGATCTAATAAATATAATAGATCTAATAAATAAGATCTTATTTTTATTATATCTATTATTAAGATCGCAATCTTCTGTAGATAAAGGTAATTTTTATAAAAAAATCATTATGATGGTTATCATCTCTAGGTGTGAATAATAAGTAAGTATACTCTGTATAAACTGAGATTAACTTAGCTAGTTATACATAACTAAGTTTAGCATTTAATTTTATTAAATGGATAACTACTGGTTATTCTATGATTTTAGTAAAATTATCAGTATTTATTTGCTTTTTATTTATCCAACACTGTTTGTTTACATAATTATCTTTTTTAGTAGTTGATATAATTTATAGATTAAGCCAGAAAAAGTACCATATTCCTTGCTACCTATATCAATTACAGTATAATTAATTTAGCTAAGATTAGGTTTTTGTTCGTTAATCTCTTTTTTGCTAGAAATTATATAATTCCTGTAATTTGCATACTGTTCATAGATCTTTTAACAATTTACTGTATCTGACACTTCAGTATCACAGAAGTATTTGCGTAATATTTGGTGATATGATCAGCAATTTATTTATCGCTGTTATTGTATGTATCTTGTGAATTGGTTTAGATCTACATGTGGATAAATAGAGCTATGGTGGCAAAGGTTATTACTTTTCTTTTCTTTTAAAGAAATAACCTTTGCCACGTCTGTATTTCAATTGTTGTGCTTTAAAATAACTTTCTCCAAAGCAGAAAATTTAGCACATAAAGCGAGCCTATACTATGAAATTTACTCAGAAAATTCTTTTAATAGGCTATTATAACTATTTATATTTTGAATGTAAAATTCCTTACAAATAATTCTGCAATTATACAACCTTATTATTAAGTGATGGTAAAACCTAATTTCATACTTATTTATAAAGATTACGTACCATTTAACTTCATCATATTTAACTCCATCCTAGAAAAGAATAAATTCTTTATCAAAAATCATATGCAATAAAACGGCTAACATATTTTACAACACTTTTCAATAATTTTATTCTTTACATGGATCTCTCGATCTTGGGCTTTATGTGATGTAGACCACGATTAGTAGCTTGTCCTAAGCTGGGTTTTGATAAAAAAGTAGTCTGTCAATATACAGAATATTGAGTGCATTTGCCAGGAGATCTGTACATTTGGGATCCTTTTATTAGAAAGGTAAGCTTTTGTTTTTTAGCTATTATCTTAAGGTCATAGCACATTCTGTGATAGTGTGAATAATCTATGATTAGACAAGATATTATAGTAATATGCCATATTAATATCTTTAGTTGGAATAGGGTTAATAAAGGCTGAGTTACTGCGGAAAATGTGATTAGCAAATAGATGTATGATGACGCTAATAACATATTCATTGATGTTTTGTTGGCAAGATTTTCAGCAAAGGAAGTGTCATACAGATATGAAAATAAGCTAGAAAAAGATCTAGAAGAACTGCTGGGTATTATGCTACTTTCTACGTCATCTTAAGTGGCGTTAAGAAAGCGCTGAATCTAATTGAATCTGTTTTTTTCCGACATGAAGCTACAAAACCTCTTGTAAGAAGAGCTGTGCTTCGAAAAAATAACCATTTTAATTGCATTTAATCTGGTCTCTTGTTTGGTTGGAAAACCTTGAGCAGGCTCTGGCTCTAGCTATAATGGTATTTTTAATTTATAAACATGGCGTTAAACAGTGTCACCAAATTTAAGAATTAGAGAACAGATTTGCGAAATATTAGAGTGAACGCAGCCTTAACATTTGCCATATACTAACTTAACTATAGTGGCATTATCTTCATTTCTGGTATATTAGAGTTTTAGATATGGTAACGTTTTAATCTAAATTAAGTTGCTAAATAAATTCAATATCAATAAATTCAATACAATTAGAGATGTCATTGCCATGAAAAATTTATCTTAAAGGTATTTACGAAATTAGATATTATCTGAAGTAATAATGCTGCATCTTAAGATTAAGAAGAAATCCAAAAAGAACAGACTAAACTATAAATATAAAATTTTTTTTGTGCCGTGGTGGGGTTGAATAACCACCGAATAACCACCCATTAAGAGGGAATAAGGAAAGCGCAATAGTTGATGTATAATTAATATATCAATATTACATTGATATCTCATTAAGAGTAATTAATATTTTTGCTTATTTTAGGCAATTTAAATAATGTAATATTTAAATATTATATTTTATTCAAGCATTGAATAAATAAGATCATCATAAATATATTTGGATTGCAAAACCATATTTGTGATGGTCTTTGCTATTTGATGATCTAAAAATAGAATAAAATAAATAGAATTTTAAAATATGCTTAGTTTTATCTACTTTAGAAAAGTATAGTACTAATAGATATTTAATAATAAGAAATCATTTCTTACATAACCTTGCGCTCGATAATTTTTTCTAAATAATTTTTATAAACAAATTAAAAATTTAGATTTAGATATAGATAGTTGACAACATAAACAAAATTTTTTTATCAAAAAAAACAGTTAAATTTTCAATTATTGCTTGCCAAAGGTGCCAAAGGCTATCTATAATGCTTACCAATTAATTTGGAATAGAACTATAGATTAAATTAAGTTTTATCAACTTAAAGTAAGTTAAAGAAAAATAAAAATAAACACTTGACTTTAGAAGTGAAAAGAGTTCTAGTTATATTAACATAGATATACTATGATACTATGTAGTATGCTCTTTAAATAATTAATCAGTTAATCTGTACTTGTACTCGCAAGATAAGGCATTATCAGAACTAATAATAATTTAATCATCACTCTTTTAAGGAGTGACAAAACAGTTAAATTATATACGAGCGCTTAAATTATATACGAGCGCTTAATAAGCTTTAATTTTATTAAAGAATGTTAATAACATTAATTCAACAAAAATGTGTCGTTATGTGGAAGCAACGACATTCTTTAAGCTTTAATTTAAATGCTTTGATCATAGTTTATGATTGAATGTTATAAGCAGGTATAACACATGCAAGTCAAGCAGAAATGGAATGAAGTAAGTTTCTATATGACCAATAGAAAACTATGTAGATCTAGTTGAAAGGCTAGAGTAGAAACTACTGGAAACTATTAATTTTAATATCACAGTATATTAGACTAGGGTTAGATAAATATATTTTCTTGTTTTGTACAACATTGAGCGTTATACTCATTGAAATCTAAATATAGATAGGAAATCTAAAGATAGATAGGAAATCTAAATATAGATAGCTTAACCTCATGATTAAATAGGTTAAGTCGTAACAAAGTAACTGTAGGAAGTTGGAGATATGTGGTTGAAGAATTAACTTATCTCTTACTCTAAAGTAAGAGTAAGTTAAGAGCTCACAAAGCTAATTTTAAATTGGCTGAAAATCTTTTTGATCTCTTTGTTTAGGCTCTTAAAACATTAACATTTTACAGCGAATAAGAAATTTTTAAATTTCATCTAAGCAGAGGAAAAGGATTTACTGGAAATTTACTGTATGGTAAATTTGCGCATCAATATTTTGTTGTAATGATTGTGTCTGAAAATCATTTTGTTTTCTCACAATACACTTTACTTTTGTTTTAATTTTTCATTAATAATGCTCTTTAACAATTTAGAATAAGCTAAAAATTGGAATATACACATTAAAATGTGTAGAGAATTCTCAAAACTCCAATCAGTTGGACTTTTTATGATAAAAAGTGTTATGAGTGAGTGTGTTGTTTTAGGAAAATGTGTTATACCGCCAGTGCGCAGTAGTAAGTTATGCATCAATTGTTGTGGTGCTTATATTTATATCTATAAATGATTTTGTTTTCTAGATATAGACTTTACTCAATAAAAGTACGCAAGGCCGGCAGCATAATTGCTCCCAAGCAAAGAATTAGTTAAATTAACACGCAACCCATAACCTAAAAAAAGACACCTTCGGGTTGTGAGGTTAAGCGAATTAAGCGTACACGGTGGATGCCTAGGCAGTCAGAGGCGATGAAGGACGTGCTAATCTGCGAAAAGCGTCGGTAAGCTGATATGAAGCGCAATAGCCGGCGATATCCGAATGGGGAAACCCAGTGCATTTATGCACTATCGTTTGATGAATTCATAGTCAAACGAGGCGAACCGGGGAAACTGAAACATCTAATTACCCCGAGGAAAAGAAATCAACCGAGATTCCCATAGTAGCGGCGAGCGAACAGGGAGTAGCCCAGAGTTAACATCGCTACCTACATTAGGAGAATGGCCTGGAAAGGCCAGCAATAAAGGGTGATAGCCCCGTATCTGAAGGTGTAAGTAGAGTGGACTCGAAGAGTAGGGCGGGACACGTGTTATCCTGTTTGAATATGGGGGGACCATCCTCCAAGGCTAAATACTCCTGACTGACCGATAGTGAACCAGTACCGTGAGGGAAAGGCGAAAAGAACCCCGGCGAGGGGAGTGAAATAGAACCTGAAACCGTGTACGTACAAGCAGTGGAAGCCCCATCACTCAAGTGCCTCGATCATATCGTGATGGCATATCATCACAAAGCAGCAGTTAAAGATCTTGCTTACATTGCAAGGAAGCTTAGACAAAATGGGACATTTGAGGATGGGGTGACTGCGTACCTTTTGTATAATGGGTCAGCGACTTATATTCTGTAGCAAGGTTAACCGCATAGGGGAGCCGTAGGGAAACCGAGTCTTAACTGGGCGTTAAGTTGCAGGGTATAGACCCGAAACCCGGTGATCTAGCCATGGGTAGGTTGAAGGTTGGGTAACACTAACTGGAGGACCGAACCGACTAATGTTGAAAAATTAGCGGATGACTTGTGGCTGGGGGTGAAAGGCCAATCAAACCGGGAGATAGCTGGTTCTCCCCGAAAGCTATTTAGGTAGCGCCTTGTGAATTCATCTTCGGGGGTAGAGCACTGTTTCGGCTAGGGGGTCATCCTGACTTACCAACCCTATGCAAACTACGAATACCGAAGAATGTTATCACTGGAGACACACGGCGGGTGCTAACGTCCGTCGTGAAGAGGGAAACAACCCAGACCGCCAGCTAAGGTCCCAAAGTCATGGTTAAGTGGGAAACGAAGTGGGAAGGCTTAGACAACCAAGATGTTGGCTTAGAAGCAGCCATCATTTAAAGAAAGCGTAATAGCTCACTGGTCGAGTCCGCCTGCGCGGAAGATGTAACGGGGCTAAACCATGCACCGAAGCTGCGGCAGCAGCACTAAGTGTTTGCTGGGTAGGGGAGCGTTCTGTAAGCCGTAGAAGGTAGACCGAGAGGTCTGGTGGAGGTATCAGAAGTGCGAATGCTGACATAAGTAACGATAAAGCGGGTGAAAAACCCGCTCGCCGAAAGACCAAGGGTTCCTGTCCAACGTTAATCGGGGCAGGGTAAGTCGACCCCTAAGGTGAGGCTGAAAAGCGTAGTCGATGGGAAACAGGTTAATATTCCAGTACTAATTGTTACTGCGAAGGGGGGACGGAGAAGGCTAGGCTATCCAGGCGACGGTTGTCCTGGTTTAATCGTGTAGGTTGGTAGTGTAGGAAAATCCGCACTGCTATAACACTGAGGCGTGATGACGAACCACTAAGGTGGTGAAGTAGTTGATGCCAAGCTTCCAGGAAAAGCCTCTAAGCTATAGGTAACTGTTAATCGTACCTCAAACCGACACAGGTAATTAGGTAGAGAATACTAAGGCGCTTGAGAGAACTCGGGTGAAGGAACTAGGCAAAATGGTGCTGTAACTTCGGGAGAAGGCACGCTAGCATTAGGTAATGGATTTTGCATCCGGAGCTGAAACTAGTCGCAGATACCAGCTGGCTGCAACTGTTTATTAAAAACACAGCACTGTGCAAACACGAAAGTGGACGTATACGGTGTGACGCCTGCCCGGTGCTGGAAGGTTAATTGATGGGGTAAGCCGTAAAGGCGAAGCTCTTGATTGAAGCCTCAGTAAACGGCGGCCGTAACTATAACGGTCCTAAGGTAGCGAAATTCCTTGTCGGGTAAGTTCCGACCTGCACGAATGGCGTAATGATGGCCAGGCTGTCTCCACCCGAGACTCAGTGAAATTGAATTCGCTGTGAAGATGCAGCGTACCCGCGGCAAGACGGAAAGACCCCGTGAACCTTTACTATAGCTTGACACTGAATATTGAACTTTGATGTGTAGAATAGGTGGGAGGCCTTGAAGTGTAGACGCTAGTTTACATAGAGCCAACGTTGAAATACCACCCTTTAATGGTTGATGTTCTAACTTAAGTCCGTAATCCGGACTAAGGACAGTGTCTGGTGGATAGTTTGACTGGGGCGGTCTCCTCCAAAAGAGTAACGGAGGAGCACGAAGGTTGGCTAATCACGGTCGGACATCGTGAGGTTAGTGCAAAGGCATAAGCCAGCTTAACTGCGAGCGTGACGGCGCGAGCAGGTACGAAAGTAGGTCTTAGTGATCCGGTGGTTCTGAATGGAAGGGCCATCGCTCAACGGATAAAAGGTACTCCGGGGATAACAGGCTGATACCGCCCAAGAGTTCATATCGACGGCGGTGTTTGGCACCTCGATGTCGGCTCATCACATCCTGGGGCTGAAGTAGGTCCCAAGGGTATGGCTGTTCGCCATTTAAAGTGGTACGCGAGCTGGGTTTAGAACGTCGTGAGACAGTTCGGTCCCTATCTGTCGTGG
Source organism: Arsenophonus sp. (assembly GCA_046530935.1). Taxonomy (GTDB): domain Bacteria; phylum Pseudomonadota; class Gammaproteobacteria; order Enterobacterales; family Enterobacteriaceae; genus Arsenophonus. The sequence goes on along the minus strand of JBHEQW010000001.1, from coordinate 72,977 downwards.
GCGAAGGAAGATTGAGAGGGGCTGCTCCTAGTACGAGAGGACCGGAGTGGACGCACCACTGGTGTACAGGTTGTCATGCCAATGGCATTGCCTGGTAGCTAAGTGCGGAAGAGATAACCGCTGAAAGCATCTAAGCGGGAAACTTGCCTCAAGATGAGTCTTCCCTGACAAAATAATGTCCAATAAGGGGTGTTCGAGACCAGGACGTGGATAGGCTGGGTGTGTAAGCGTAGCGATACGTTGAGCTAACCAGTACTAATAACCCCGAGAGGCTTAACCTGACAACACCGAAGGTGTTTTGAAAGAGATAAAGAATTTTAGCTTGTTTTTTGATTGAATTTCTCAGAAATTATCTGAGTGTGGTATAGCTTGTAGTATACTGAAGTTATGAGAAAGTCCAGTCTGTCCAAAATTAAAGGCAAAACTAGGCAGCGAAATGAACCAGAATAAATAAAAAATAATTTGTCTGGCGGGAATAGCGCGGTGGTCCCACCTGAACCCATGCCGAACTCAGAAGTGAAATGCCGTAGCGCCGATGGTAGTGTGGGGCCTCCCCATGTGAGAGTAGGAAACTGCCAGACAATGATTAAGTACATCACAATTGTATGATGTTCTTAATCATTGTCTGATGTTATAAGTCTTCTTTACATATCAAATATATATCTCTATGCTACTAGATTAGAGATTTGTTACAGGATCATTATATAGATCCGATTCTGCTCCAATATCCCTATTCATTCCAAAATGTTTACTGCTAGCATGATATATTTGATGCCTAAAAATTATCATGCTTATGAAGCTCCATCATCATGTAATATTATACCATCTAAAATCAAAGCTACTCTCCAAGTTATTAAAGAATCTGCATCATCTTTCGGAAAGTATATGATAGCATACAATAACTTACCGTTTATAAAGTACAAAAAAATGATGTTCTGCTAAACAGATATGTTAACAAAAGTTGTTGGTAGAAACTAATTCTACCGATGACAACAAGACGATGTCTATAGCTTACATGAAGAGCTATAGTGTTTTTTCTGTAAAAAACGTTTCTCTTGCTTTTGAGAACAGGTTGCAGTGATAGATGAAGTAGTTGATGTGAATTTTTGGACGCCATTGTATTTCTATTTACACTTAATTAATCGATGTTTTTATATAAATCAAAAAGTAGGATGGTGGAATTTGTATAAAATTATGAAGGTAAATGTGGAAGTGAAAGTACATTATGAAACTTGAAGCATAATGCGTTTAAAAGCTACCACCATTGTTATCTGTTACATTTACGTAGATCTGAAATATTTCAAGAAAATGAAAAACAAAATTTAAGTACGTTATTTTTTCAAGATATAGAACGTGCAATTAGATGAATTTATCAGTGTTTATAAAACCAGGACAGAGGCCAATGCACTTGATGTTTAGTACATTATCTTAATCAATAGTTTTCTGTTGGCTATTTATCTGGATACGCACCTAAAATAACAAAAAATTTATAGACAGCCTTTTTGTGCTACGAAAATTTTCAGAAACCAGAAAATATAAATTTTATAGTTTGTGTATAAGGATTGGTATAAAAAGACGAATTTAGCTCAACAGATATACATACTTAAACGAATGGACTGAAATATACGCTTGTGATTTGCAAGTTTGACTGTCTCATAGAAGATGAACTGCAAAGCTATCATTTTAATTCTGGTTAAAATTTTAAAATCACACTGCATTGATATATGTTTAGATGTACAGTCGAGAATTATACTAATAAGTATAAGGTAGTAAAACTTGAGTTATTAGCAAATCTGCTGCATAATGGTAATGCTACGCTTTATTAAAATCTTGGTTATCAGTAGGATAACCAAGAGCTAAAATAATATCCCAAGCCGATTATACACTTTCTGAGGAAAGTGTACCAACTTAAATAGCATTTAGAGGGTTCTTTTTTCTTGAACCAGCAGAGTTCTTTGCTCATCAGTCTTGTAGACTGAACTGTATCAAAAGCCGATTCAATTTGATTTGTCGTTCTTTACCGGTAGCTCTCAGCCTTAACTTTCAGTTGTATAGATTTGTAGGATATGTGTAGTGGAGAAGAGGCTTGTACTACATTAGCTATCTTATGTACAAAACAGCGTTGATGTTGCGTGTTATGGAATATCTATCCATTGCATTCTAAAAACCAAGGATACTGTTTCCAGTAGAAACAGTTTGAGAGAGACAATTAAGTCTTAAGTTTGTAATAAGCCTTTGAGAAATTTGGCAAAGTTCGCTTCTCATTTTTCATGATTATCTTTGAACACAACTGGCTCCTTAGACTCATACTTAGCACTGACCATAATGAGCAGTAGGCAAAGGTAATAATCTTGCTTGATATGGCTATATATATCATCGGCCTAGAAATAAATATAACGAATATCGCTTAAATCACTTAGGCAGTATTGCCTGTGTTCTTTAAGCCATTGCTATTTCAGTTTGTTTGTAATTGCTCTCAAAGAGAGCTCTGCCTTTTCAATGAAAAGGCAGAAGGCTTTATAAAAATTATTTACGGGTATGGCTAGCATATTCAAGCTAAAGTAGAAATTCTTAGATGTTTGCGCACGCCTTAGCTAAGGATCCAGAAACGAACTGTTGAAGAATATTTTGTTGACGCTTTGTGATCCACATGACATATTAAGTAGTTTACTATTAATATCATTAAGATTTATCTAAATAGATTATTTCGCTAAATAATCGTTGCGTATGATACAGGCATATAAGCATGTTGAAAAGGTGGTGTTCATGATGTTATCGTAGCATGGCTCTTTTGATAGGCAATTCTCAATATTTGGTGATTATTAGCTGCCTAGCAGCATTAAGGATAAGTTTATTAAATGGATCATAGATAAAAATCTGGTTTTGTGGATAGCTATATAGTGAAATTTTCATGGTATATTATCTCTCTGTTATTGAGATAATCCATGAGATTAATCAGGTAGAATAAGATAGAATTTCTATAAACTTTATATTACGAGAAATATGCATCATGAACTCAATAAAACTTAAATACAATCTATGAAAGATTGGTTCTGAGTTAAACTTAATTTATTCAAAAACCATACCATCTATGATGGTATGTGAGAGCTGTATAACAATTATATACGAATTGAGTTTTTGATATTATGGATTTTATCAATCATAATGAATTAAAAAAGTATAATACTTTTAGTCTTGCAGCTAAGGCAAAAGTAATATACTCAGCTACTTCAGTAGCAGAATTGCTTATGTTATGGAAAAATGCGCAACTAAAAGGATGGCCTGTTTTATTATTGGGTGGTGGGAGTAATGTTCTTTTTATTAGTGACTTTGATGGTCTAGTGATTTTAAATCAAATTACAGCTTTAGAGATAACTGAATCATCTCAAGAATGGTTTATTCATGTTGGAGCAGGAAATAATTGGCATAAATTAGTTAAAACACTTATAAAAAATGGCATCTATGGATTAGAAAACATGGCGTTAATTCCAGGATCTGTAGGAGCAGCTCCTATACAGAATATCGGTGCCTATGGCATGGAATTTAAAGACGTATGTCAATACGTAGATATTGTTGATCTTAATAATGGCAAGCAATATTGTTTAGATGCCGCTACATGTCAATTCAGTTATCGAGATAGTATTTTTAAGCATAAATATTGTAAAAATTTTGCTGTTGTTTCAGTTGGTTTGAGACTTAACAAACTATGGCAACCAGTATTAACATACGTTGGTTTGAATTCATTAGTAGCACAAATAGTAACAGCAGAAACTATTTTTAATATTGTTTGTAAAATTAGGCAAAGTAAGTTACCCAATCCATTTTTAGTAGGTAATGCAGGTAGTTTTTTTAAAAATCCTATTATTTCTAGTATGGTTGCAAATGAAATAAAGGCTCGTTACCCTCGATGTCCAGAGTATCCTCAAACCAATGGTACAATGAAGCTTGCTGCCGGATGGCTAATTGATCAATGTGATCTAAAGGGTTATCAATATGGTGGTGCTGCTGTACATATGAAGCAAGCATTAGTTTTAATTAATAAAAATAATGCGACTGGAAAAGATATCGTAAATTTAGCCCGTTATATCCAAAAAAAAGTTATAGCAAAATTTGCTATTACACTAGAACCAGAAGTGCGTTTTATTGGTAAATATGGTGAAGTAAACGCTATGGATGCTATTTCATGAAAGAAATAGCTATCCCTTTAAAACTCATCAAAATACTTTCTGATGGTAGAAAGTATTCATACGAGCAGTTATGTAAATTATTTGGTGGCATGACGCAACTTAGAATGAGTTTTAATAAACATATTAATACACTACGTGAATGGGGTATTGAGGTTAATATTATTAGCACTGATAGTTATCAACTTACTAGAAAAATAGATTTATTAGACCATGAACGAATTTATGATTTAGTGAGATCTGGAAATATAATTGTAAAATCGGTTATCAATTCTACTAATCAATATCTATTTGAACGTATTGATAAATTAAGTTTAGGTGATGTTTGTGTTGCTGAATATCAAACAGCCGGTAGAGGTCGTCGTGGTCGATATTGGGTTTCTCCTTTTGGCTGTAATCTTTATTTATCATTATACTGGCATTTAGAACAAGGACCGGCTGCAGCCATTGAGGTAAGTTTAGTTGCTGGGATTGTGATAGCTGAGACACTTAATAAATTAAGTGGCAGTAATATAAAAATTAAATGGCCTAATGATATCATTCTTAATGAAAAAAAGCTTGCTGGTATTTTAATTGAAATGAGAGGTAAAACTGCTGATTCAGTGAATATTGTGATTGGTGTTGGGCTTAATATTGCAATGAGTTACAATTATGAAATAAATATAAATCAAGGATGGATTAATCTTCAGCATGATGGTATTCAAATAGAAAGAAATATGATCGCTGCTAAAATTATTTTGGCATTACGCCATGAATTAGTGCAATTTGAAAAATATGGCCTTCTTCCATTTATTAAACGTTGGCTTGTATTGGATAATTTTTTAGATAAAAAAGTAAGACTACATATTGGTAACAATCTTGAGGTCGGTATTGTGAAAGGGATTAATGAACGCGGTGCAATTTTGTTAGAACAAAATTGTAAAATTGTTTCTTATATAGGTGATGAAATTTCATTGCGACCATATAATTAACAAGAATTAAGTTGAAGCTAATCATTGGCATAATGATTTAAATCATTTTCTTAATCTAATATTTGTGATTGAATGATTATACCCTTTAGTTATGATCAAATTAACTCTTTCTTTGGTTGGTATTATATTTTTTTCTAAATTTATTTTATTAATTTCTTCCCATATTGTTTTAGCAGTGTTGATCACTTCTTCTTGCTGTAATTTTGAATAATGGTAAAAATATGTGTGATGGTCGGAGAAAGCACCTTGGTAGAATTTTAAAAATCGACTGATATACCATTTTTCCAATAAATTTTCTGGTGCATCAATATAAATAGAAAAATCGATAAAATCAGATACGAAAACATTATGTTTGATGTCTGGATAATCCATTTCGTTTTGTAGAATGTTTAAGCCTTCTAAAATAAGAATATCAGGTTTTTTAATCACTTGCTTTTTACCTGGAACAATATCATAAGTGATATGTGAGTATATCGGAGCGCTAACTTCTTTAACTCCTGATTTTATTTTATAAATAAAGTTTATTAAGCGATACGTATCGTAGGATTCTGGGAATCCTTTTTTCTTCATTATTCCACGTTCATTTAAAATATGATTTGGATATAAAAACCCATCTGTTGTGATAAGATCAACTTTACGATGTTCAGGCCACCGACTCAATAAAGTTTGTAATAGACTGGCTGTTGTACTTTTACCAACAGCAACACTACCTACAATGCCGATAACATAAGGTATTTTAGTGCTATTGCTACCTAAAAACTGTTCTAAAACTGTTTGTCTACCTAAATTTGAACTGATATAGAAATTAAGTAGCCGTGAAATAGGAAGATAAATTCTATTTACTTCATCCATTGAAATTTCATCATTGATACTTTTCAGTTTCAGCAGTTCTTTATCTGTTAGTAGCTCTAGTGGAATAGAATCACCTAGTCTCGCCAAATGCTCACGGTCAAATTCTAAATAAGGTGTTATTGAAAAGTTTTTTTGTTGTTTCATAATCAATATCTACTTGTGTACAAGTTATTATAATCATCCATAACCAACAAAAAATAGATTGCATAAAATAACGATTAAATATTTTTAAAGCGTAGAGTTTTTCTGTTTTTTTTTGTTTTAATTAAATATTTAATTAAAATTTTATTTATTTTTTTACTAGCAATACAATAATATTGTATTATTCGTGGCAACTTTTAATTAGTTATTTGCTTCAGGATCATTATTATAAATCCATTGTCAGCACAGCTATAAAGGCAAGATGCCTGCTGAGATATATATGGTTTATTGTAAAATATGATGATGAAGTTCTATACATCAGGCAAGGAGTTATACTCATTTCTAGTATATGAATGTATGATGATGGCGATCCTATCAATTTTGATTAATTTCGTGTATGATTTCAACGACAGAGAGTATGACATGCCATAAAAATATATCTTACTTACATGTATCCGTTAAACCAGATATTACCAGTGATCTTTATCATAATCTCATTTGTAATAGTGCCATGTAGCTGATACACATGCATAGTTTAAGTTGAGCTAGAAAGCCATGCCGTGCTGGCAATAAAATGCTGAAGGTTTGTTGTTGCTGGTGATTTATTGACTTGCGCGTATCTCCATGCCAGTTTATATGTAAAAGTTATTTGCCACAGCAAACTATACAGACTGTTATTCGCGATGTTGAGATTAAGTTCTAATGTGTGGTTAGTTACAGAGGAAACGTAATATCCTTCAACAGCTGGTTAGTGCAGCCTTATCTAAAACGTATAAAAAAGCTCCTAAGAGCTGCTATATCATATCTTGTAACTGAAAAGCGAGTCGCATATTCACCTGTAATTTTCAAGAATGGCCACAAGGGAGGCAATTTCTTGATAAAAAATATACCGTTATCTCTGAATGCCATCAGGAGACTGAAACACCAATGGCCTGAAAAGAAAAAGGCAATGCTATTCCTTGCTATGGGTATGATTTAATCGATACACGCTACATTTATTTCTTGGCTTATGGTATATACATAAGCCATGGAAGAGATGATTACATTTTCCTGCTGGTCATTATCAGCATCAGTGATGCATAGGATATGATACAATGAGATTGTTGTGCTCAAATATGCTTATCGAAAGTCAGAAGCAAATTCCCCAACATAATTTCTTATAATGACCTTCGAGGCGAGTAAAGCGGCTTTAACTTTTCTCCTAGAGGCTTGCTATGTAATATTGTGCCTTTAATGGTTATGAAATTGAATCGTCTTTCATACTGTTAAATAGAGCCAGACTCCGGATATTCTATGGTATAAGTTATATAGGCAAGCATTTGCTTGATAGATAGAGTGGTGCATGAGTTATACTTTTAATGAGTGTTTCAAAAAATTTACTTCAAGCCGTCATAAATTGTGAAAAGCAATTTAGTTGGGTTAGAGTGATGGGGGTGATACATATCTGACTAAATTACCCTATTTAAATATCTTAATAAAGAAATGAAAATCATAATTCTATCTGATTTTGTCATGTATATTAGCCCAGTTATTTTTAATTTTATATCCTGGCGTGAAGAAAAAAATTTGTATTATTATCCGCACCAAGTGTCCATTATGGAAGATAGATTAAGCAGTAAGCATACTTTTCAATCATTTCATAAATGCAGTTGTATCTAGCTTCATAAGCTTAGACTTGAATTATTGGCTTAAAACACAAAATAATTATGACTAGAAGCAGATAATACTTGAGTGTTGAGAAAAATTTTGGCCATGAGTTAGAGACATTGCTGTATTGTTTCTTTTTTTTTGTCTCATGAAAAATTTAGTTAGTTGATCAGAATTAATTCCTAGATGGAAATTATAAATTGCTTCAAATAAAACTTGTGATGTAAATTCGTAACTTCATGTGTTTTGTTGTTTTTCTGATTTTACTATTTTAGAAGATTTCTTCCAATATAGTTAGATAAACCTTTTAAAAATTAATGTATTGAAAAGTAATACACTGATCAGATCATGAACTTCATGGAAGCAGTGTAACCTCCAGCTGTTTAAGCTGTCATATACTATGCCATGATCATATTTTTGAGTGTGTAATTATTTATTCTTCTTGCAAATAATCCTTTGATTATGTAAGTTTATTGATTATGTAAGTTTATTTAGCCTATAGTGAGTAATTTTATACTTGTTAGTAAAGGTTTTATATCATTTACCTCAATTCTAGTATTGGAGTATTGATTCTTTATCGATAATTCTTCCTAAGAAAAATCGATGATTAACTTAAGCTCAAGAAAACAGCTAATAAACTCTTCTCATTAAATTTTTCAAGAATTTTATTACTCAGATCAGATGTCGATCTATGGCAATGAAGACTGCGTTTTTTTATTCTTTATTTTTATTTTTTTCTCCCTTCTGTTTTCTGGTTTTCTTATTATAGAAGAAATCCTGTCCTTCTATTTAAAGAATTTTAAAGAATTCAAGCAAAAATATTTAATTGACTTTAATAATTACACTTAGTGTAATTATGTTAGCTAGCGCATAGCTACTGAAGCAAGGAAGTAATATTAAATTATACTTAAAGGATGTTTTAAAATCAATGATTGTTTGGTTTATTTATTTTTGTAAAGTAAAACTTATTTTTGTAAAGTAAAACTATTCAAAACATCAGAAATAACTAAACAATTTATCCTTCTGATTCAGTTTCCAAAAGAACTTTTAGTAAGATTGTTAAATCTTTGTCTGCGATCTTGGATTTTGCAACAATATCGCTGTAACCATAATGAATATTCCAAAAGGAATACATGTTAATTGTAACAATATGAGCAGTGATAAAGTATAATGAGTTACTTCAATGCATGAATCTAGAACATCCAACATATTGTCATATAGCTAACTAATGATATGCGGTTTTATGATTGCATGGAGTGAAGAACGAGTCTTTTTGATCTATGAGTATGACTGTTTGCTTTTTGTATAGCCATCTTTTCTCTGTAGAGAAAAGGCTTTAGACGGCAGAATGGATTTCTATCAATAACCTTTGTCAAATATAGCCAATATGTAAACATTCTACTCTAAAAAAAGCAGTAAGAAAGGTAAAATTAAATTTTTATAAGCAAAAGAATAAAAATAAATAAAAATTTTAATTTTTTTGTTGCAACATGCTTGTTCTCTACCTAGAATGCGCAACATCTGATGCCGGCATAGCTCAGTTGGTAGAGCAACTGACTTGTAATCAGTATGTCCCGAGTTCGATTCTTGGTGCCGGCACAATTAAAATTTGTATAATAAGTAAAAGGTGGGATTCCCGAGCGGCTAAAGGGAGCAGACTGTAAATCTGCCGTCATAGACTTCGAAGGTTCGAATCCTTCTCCCACCACCATCAGTTTCATATTAAGTGTTTAGCTTACAATACTATATCAATGCATAATACTTAAGATAAAGTTTTAACTGATTAAAGCGTTCAGGTACCAGAATTCATTGCGGGCATCGTATAATGGTTATTACCTCAGCCTTCCAAGCTGATGATGCGGGTTCGATTCCCGCTGCCCGCTCCAAGATGTGCTGATATAGCTCAGTTGGTAGAGCACACTCTTGGTAAGGGTGTGGGCGGCAGTTCGAATCTGCCTATCAGCACCATTTCTATGATGTGTTATTAATTGATTACTAATTGTTTCCTGCGAAAGAAACAAGAACTAACTATATTATTTTCACTACTTAGTTTAATGAAGTGAAATCACTGATTCCATATTTTAGAGGGACTATCTAATTTTTAAAGAAAAATTTAAACGCAAAAAACCGCACGTTAACATTGGATCAATTGCTCATATTGATTATGGTTAAACAACTTTAACGGCAAAAAAATTAGCACTATTTTAGAAAAACATTTGCTTGTAAAAGCAATTAGGTAAAATTAATTAAATTGATAATATTTGATAATATATAGAAAGAAAAATCGAGCTGTATCGCCATTTCTATTTTTTATGTAGTGATATGAAAGAACCATCCGTATTATGCTAACGTTAATTTTTTATTTGGCAGTAGATTATGTAAAAAACATAATTAGTTGGTGCTACACATAAATTGATGTAATAATTTGAGTGATTGAGGACAAAACAGATGGCCAAAATGTCATAAACGCTTGAGCATATTCTATTGGGTCGAAAAATTAATCGTTTCTTATAGCATTGTTATTCCTAAATAAATATTATATGTTTGATGATTAAAAGTTTTTGGAATTGGTTGAAAATAGAAGTGTGTAAACTGTTTTTCAGTATGATTTCTAGGTAGACGATAAACGCAAGTAATCAAAGGTTCAGAATTGAAGGTGCTAGAAGGCATTCAAGATTAGGAAGAGAAAATTATAGAGTTAGTGAATGCATTTGATATGCATATCACAAAGCCATAGCGTGTAATAGATAAACTGTTTTTGTTGAAAATTAAAAATGTATTTTTAATCTTAGATTGTGGAACCGTAGTAACAAGACGTCTAAAGCATGGCATTTTTAAGATTGCTGAAAAAATATAAGTCCTTATAATTAAAGATGCTACGAAAATGACATGTATGTATATAGAAATGTTCCGTAAATTGTTGAATGAGAATGGTCATGCAGGTGAACCCATAGGAGTTTTATTACATATTTTACAAAACATTAAAGATATATATCATTATCAAGTATTAGAAAAACTAGGTTCAATTAATTCGCATACTCAATTTGAGTTATAAGTTTATATTTTTAGTATAATATAAATATATTTCGTTACATGCAATTCTTTAATGGTTATAGCCTACAGTTCTATTTTAGAATGACAGATAGAGCTTAACTGGTACAGTTGAGTTACAAGAAGGCGTATAGATATGGTAATGCCAGGTGATTACACCATTAACATGAAAGTGATTTAATAGCAAAAATGGATATGGATTGAATGGATGAAGGACTGCATTTTTTGATTTGTGAAGGTATTCGTATAGTTGATACAGGTGGTTTCATTGCTAAAATTATTGATTGAAATAAGGTAGGTAACTATTAAATTTACAAAAAAGAAGTGAAAGCCTTCTTTTTTGTAAAAGCCATAAAATTATTATTGATAATTTAATTTTTTTGTAAAATTTCAAATTTTGAATTAAATAATCATTATTATTTAGCATTCTTAATAAGATTTTAAGTTATTTATATAAAAATATCTATTTATGTGAAACAGAATTAATGATAAAATAAATAAACTTAATTAAGGATGGGTTATATAACTTTTATTATTGGATTAGAAATTTATGTAGTTTTGCTACATATTATTGAAAATGTTTACATCAATAAACTTAGCTAATTAAAAATAAGCAAATAAATTTAAATGTTACAAGGTATACTACCTTTTTGGTTTTAATTAATAAATTATTCTTCTTTAAAAGAAGATTTTTTGTTCATTTAATAAATTTTATATCAACACGTTACTTACTGCTAAAGACTTAATACTAAAGTGTGGATGATGAAAAATAAAAGACAATAAAATAATTACTTATTTAAGACTTATTAGTAAATATAGTGTATGGACTGTTAGGTTCCGCGTTTTCATTTTTCGTGAATCTGTTCTCCATCCTTAAAATAGACCTTGTTTATCATCATGTGTCACAGTAGCTTAACTCTCTTTTATACAGTTCTAGCTTTTCTGAGCAGATTCTAGCACTTTAAATGGCATTGAAATGGTTATTTTTCTTGAACAATATATTCTTGAACTGAACGTATGTCTAGTTTTGTGCCTTGGTTATAAAAATCAATTCAATCTGATTCCTTGTTCTTATTGTCGCAAAGTATTCTGACCTTAACTTAGAGAATGCTAGTAGTTCTTCTTGATCTTTTCCGTTGGTTTAGGATATTTCGCTGAAAACTTGCTAATAAAATATCAATTGCTTTATAGCAGCATCGCATCTCTTCTTCCTATACAGATTAACCTTAACTTTCAATTACATCCATTTTTATGGGACAGGGCTATTGTAGACTAGCTGTTTTCTATAGCCAATAGCATTAGTGCTCCCAGTATTTCCTGGGATATCTTTGCACTACACACTACTGCATTCAAAAAAAGCAGCCATGTCTTGTAGTAAGCCATGTGAAATACAGTTAAGCTACCAGCTCTAATACCACTGAGAAGTTTGCCCAAGTTCGCTTCTGACTCTCGATAACCATCTTCGATCTAAATTAGCTCCTTACGTGCATATTTAGTAACTACGATTAATTACCCAGCAGTAAAAGATGATCATCTTGATTGATAGATAGGACTGTATATAGCATTGGTCAAGAAATAAATGTAACAAGTATCACTTAAATCACGTAAGCAGCATTGCCTCTGCTTTTCAAGCTATTTTTGTTTCAATCTGCTGATGTTACCAGTAGAAAAGATGTGTTTTTAGATATCTTTGTAAGGGTTGTTATTTTTTACAGAATAATTTGTAGCACATCTGTATTTTACTTATTATTGATTTAAACAATTTTATCTAGACAAAATAATTCAATAAATGAAATAACCTTATACCTATGGAATCTACTAAGCCACATTTTTAATTAGTTGATATCATTGTTCATATTTTGAATGTGGAATTTATTGTCAATGATTTTCTAAAAATATAACTTTTTTAGACGATGTTGACTAATTTCATGTTTACTGGCAAAGATTTCATACTATTTAGCTCCATCCTAATAAATAAGCAAAGCATAACTCTTTATTGATAATTGTCTGAAGAAAACGGCTAAGACACTACCTAGTATTAAACTTTTAAAAAATCTCATCTCTGATATGATAACTCTGTCGATCTTTGGCCATTAAGATCGCGTGATTTGTTCTTTACTTTTATCTTCTGCTTTCATTAGCTTTCTAGATTTCTTATGTTGGATAAAATGCGCTTCTTACTTTAAAAAAGTTATAAAAATATTTTATTGACCTCAAAATACCTACTAGTGCATTTATGTTAGCTGTGTCGTAGCCGCCCAAGAAAGGAAGGAGTGATATATCTAAACACTGTTTTCAAATTAATGCCTGTTTTTGTTTCGCTGATTCTTATAAAGTTAAACTATTCAACATACATCGCAGCCAACTAAACCATTTATTCTTGTGATATAGTTTCGGCATAGAACTTCCAGTAAGCTTTGTTAAAACTTTAGATGCAATTAAATATTTTGCAATAATATTGATGTGCAACCACCTAATGGATTTTCAAAGGAGATAACATCTTCACTGCGATAAATATTGGTAGTACAAATTGGAATAAGTTGCTTCAATGCATAAATCAAAATTATCAGATAGAAAATTAGAAGATTGTCATCTAACTGACTTATGATTGTTTCCTTTTTCATGGTAAAAGCTGTAGCGAGCATCTTCCATTCAGTATCAAGGATTTCTACCAACAACATTTCGCTAACATAATCTGATGACCATAGGCTAATATTTTCATTAGTTGCTGAGGATGCTGTTGGTTTGCTAAGTAAGCCGTAGACGGTTTTCTGTAAAAACGGTTTTTACTTCTTTCTGATCTTTTGATAGATGTAATACGCAAATTTCTAAACCAAATTGTATTCTAATCTGCTCTAGATTGCCATTTATGTAGGCATGTAGGAAAATTTGCATGAAATGAGGGAAGAAGCACTGAAGTCTAAGCATAAAACGTTTAAAACCTATAAGCCTGGTTGTTATCTGCACGTAAATGTGAATTTTTTAGAAAATGTTAAATAAAATTTAACGACATTATTTTTCGTAAGTATAGATCGAGTTTCTGGATAGATTTTTATTTATTTTTATAAGATCTAGGTCGTTGGCAATGCAATGTAATTAAACACTGATTAGGTGATCTTAACCAAGCATATACCATGGTTATCAATCGTGTACTTACAATAATGTCAAAGAAGTTACAGACCATTTTTTTGATCTAAAAATATTTAACTACATGAAAACATGAATTCCAACGTTTGTATATAGAGGTTGTTATAGAATAGTGACTTAGCGCCTGCCGAGTATCATCAAACGAATTATCTCTGTTTAAGTTATTTAATAGGCGTAATAGAATATGAGTTGTAAAGCCATTATTCAAATTTTGATGAATGGCTTGAGATCGCTCTGCATTGAATTGATATATTTGGCTGTATAATCAGGAATTACCTCTAATCAATATTTGTACTCAAATTTCATTGAAAATATGGAAAATTTGTTCAAAGTTAAATTTGAATTACTAAAACCCATATCTTTTCTAGAAAGATTATTATACATAGGCCTAAAAAATTACCTACAGTCTTCGGTATAAGATGAAAAAAAATAAATTAACCGATATTTCTTATGTAATAAGATTTGTGAAAATCTTATTACATAAGAAATTTATAAATAAATTTTATAGAATTTTTTATTTATGTCTTGCTCTTATTTTAATATTACATATAATACACAAAATCTTTAATCCTAATTAAAGAGCCTGCCGTAAAAGACTAGTAAGCAGTAAAGATGTATTAATAATAATATCTTTGATTAGAGATTATTATGAGAACGATTACATTCTCATATCAATCGATATGAGAGCGAGGAGTAATTTTTTACGTTTATAAATACTTGGAGCTCTGGTCTAATGCAGAACCAAAGAATCCGTATCCGCCTGAAAGCCTTTGATCATCGTTTAATTGATCAATCAACTGCGGAAATTGTTGAAACCGCTAAGCGCACTGGCGCTCAAGTACGTGGTCCGATCCCGTTACCTACACGTAAAGAACGGTTTACCATTCTGATTTCCCCGCATGTTAATAAAGATGCCCGTGATCAGTATGAAATTCGTACTCATAAACGTTTAGTTGACATAGTTGAGCCAACTGAGAAAACCGTTGATGCTCTGATGCGTCTGGATCTATCTGCCGGTGTAGATGTCCAGATTAGTCTTGGTTAATCTGGTCGTTGCGCTATATTAAGAGGTTGAAACAATGATTGGTTTAGTCGGGAAGAAAGTAGGAATGACACATATCTTCACTGAAGAAGGTGTTTCTATCCCTATAACTGTCATAGAAATTGAAAATAACAGAGTGACTCAAGTTAAGACTCTGAAAACAGATGATTATAATGCAATTCAGGTTACTACTGGTAGTAAAAAAGTAAACCGTGTAAAGAAACCTGAAGCGGGGCATTTTGCTAAAGCTGGTGTTGAAGCTGGACGAATCCTACGTGAATTTCGTTTAACTGAAAACGAAGAGTTTTCTGTAGGACAAATAATTAGTGTTGAAATTTTTGCTGATGTCAAGAAAGTTGATATTACTGGTACCTCTAAGGGTAAAGGTTTTGCTGGTACTGTAAAACGTTGGAATTTTTGTACTCAGGACACTACTCATGGTAACTCCTTGTCACACCGTGTTCCTGGATCTATTGGTCAAAACCAAACTCCAGGTAAGGTATTTAAAGGCAAAAAAATGGCAGGGCAATTGGGTAATGAACGTGTAACTGTTCAAAGTTTAGATGTAGTACGCGTTGACGCCAAGCGTAATCTACTGTTGGTTAAGGGGCCTGTTCCAGGTTCGATTGGTAGCAACTTGATTGTAAAACAAGCTGTTAAAGCTTGACATCGAGGAGATAGAAATGGAATTAGTAATGAAAGACGCGCAAAATGTGCTAAATGTCTCCAAAACTACCTTCGGGTGCAGTTTCAATAAAGCGCTTGTACATCAAGTAGTTGTTGCGTATGCATCTGGTGCTCGTCAAGGTACTTGTGCTCAAAAAACTCGTGCCGAGATTTCAGGTTCGCGTAAAAAACCATGGCGTCAAAAAGGTACTGGTCGTGCACGTGCCGGTTCACTTAAAAGCCCAATTTTTCGCTCTGGCAGTGTCACTTTTGCAGCAAGAAAACAGGACTATAGTCAAAAAGTAAATAAAAAGATGTACCGTGGTGCTTTGAAAAGCATCTTATCTGAATTGGTGCGTCAGGATCGTCTACTTGTTGTCGAAAAATTTGCGTTGGAAGCACCAAAAACTAAGCTTTTAGTGCAAAAATTAAAAGAAATGTCGCTGAATGATGTATTTATAGTCACAAATGAGCTTGATGAAAACTTGTTTTTAGCAGCCAGCAACTTATATAAAGTTAGCGTTTGTGACGCAACCGCTATCGATCCTGTTAGTCTAATTGCCTTTAATAAGGTACTTATGACTGCTAATGCTGTGAAGAAAATTGAGGAAATGCTAGTATGATCCGTGAAGAAGAACGGCTACTAAAAGTACTACGTGCACCGCACGTATCTGAAAAAGCTTCTACAGCGATGAAGAAAAGTAATATCATCGTGCTTAAAGTGGCAAAAGATGCGACTAAATTAGAGATTAAAGTTGCCGTACAAAAACTGTTTGAAGTTGAAGTTAACGGTATAAATACTTTACTGGTTAAAGGTAAAGTCAAACGCCACGGTCAGCGAATTGGTCGTCGCAGCGACTGGAAAAAGGCTTACATCACTTTGAAAAAAGGCCAGAATGTAGATTTTATTGGTGCACCAGAGTAAATGGGAGGAGTAAAGAACAATGGTAGTTCTTAAATGTAAACCTACGTCTCCTGCTCGTCGCCACGTAGTTAAAGTAGTTAATTCTGAGCTCCATAATGGTAAACCTTATGCTCCATTGCTAGAAAAAAGCAACAAAACAGGTGGACGTAATAATAATGGCCGAATTACTACTCGACATATTGGCGGCGGTCACAAACAACATTATCGTTTGATTGACTTTAAACGCAATAAAGATGGTATTTTTGCTACTGTTGATCGTCTGGAATATGACCCAAACCGTTCTGCAAATATTGCATTAGTTCTCTATAAAGATGGAGAACGTCGTTATATTTTAGCACCAAAAGGCTTAAAATCCGGTGATCAAATTCAGTCTGGTGTAAATGCAGCAATTAAAGCAGGTAATGCTTTACCTATGCGTAATATTCCTGTTGGTTCAACGGTTCATAATGTTGAGCTTAAACCAGGTAAAGGTGGTCAGCTAGCTCGTTCAGCAGGCGCTTATGTGCAAATAGTTGCTCGTGATGGTAGTTATGTGACTATTCGCTTACGTTCTGGCGAAATGCGTAAAGTACTTTCTGATTGCCGGGCGACATTAGGTGAAGTTGGCAATGCAGAGCATATGCTATGTGTTCTAGGCAAAGCTGGTGCTAGTAGATGGCGTGGAATTCGCCCTACAGTTCGTGGTACAGCAATGAATCCAGTAGACCATCCACATGGTGGCGGTGAAGGTCGTAACTTTGGTAAACATCCAGTAACCCCTTGGGGGATTCAAACTAAAGGTAAAAAGACTCGTAGCAATAAGCGCACTGATAAATATATCGTACGTCACCGTTCTAAAAAATAATTAGAGGATAAACTATGCCACGTTCTCTCAAGAAAGGCCCTTTTATTGACTTACACTTGCTAAATAAGGTAAAGAAAGCAGTGAAAAGCAGAGAGAAAAAGCCTCTGAAGACTTGGTCTCGTCGTTCAACGATCTTTCCTAACATGATCGGTTTGACTATCGCTGTACATAATGGACGTCAGCATGTTCCAGTTTATGTCACCGATGAAATGGTTGGTCATAAATTGGGTGAATTTTCGCCGACCCGTACTTATCGCAGCCATGCACCCGATAAAAAAGCCAAGAAACGTTAAGGCAAGGAGAAAGAGATGGAAACTATCGCTATATATCGGCACGCTCGTTCTTCTGCTCAGAAAGTTCGTTTAGTTGTTGATCTGATTCGCGGTAAGAAAGTCTCGCAAGCTCTAAAAATTCTGAACTATACCAACAAGAAAGCTGCTGTTTTACTGAGGAAAGTACTTAAGTCTGCTATCGCTAATGCTGAGCACAACGATGGTGTTGATATTGATGATTTAAAAATTACAAAAATTTTTGTTAACGAAGGTCCAATTATGAAACGCATCATGCCTCGAGCAAAAGGTCGTGCAGATCGAATCTTTAAACGCACCAGCCACATTACTGTGGCTATATCTGATCGCTGTTCCGGAGATTAATAATGGGTCAGAAAGTACATCCCAATGGGATTCGCTTGGGTATTGTCAAGCCTTGGAATTCTACTTGGTATGCGAATACAAAAGAATTTGCTGACAACCTAGACAGTGATTTTAAAGTACGCCAGCATCTGAATAAGGAACTCGCAAAAGCATCAATTTCACGTATCGTTATTGAACGTCCTGCGAAGAGCATACGTGTAACTATTTATACGGCACGTCCTGGTATCGTTATCGGTAAAAAAGGTGAAGATATCGAGAAACTGCGTAAAATAGTAGCAGATATTGCTGCTGTTCCTGCGCAAATTAATATTGCTGAAGTCCGTAAGCCTGAACTAGATGCTAAATTAGTTGCTGATAGTATTGTTTCACAGCTGGAACGTCGCGTTATGTTCCGTCGAGCTATGAAGCGAGCGGTACAAAATGCCATGCGTTTGGGTGCAAAAGGTATCAAAGTGGAAATCAGTGGTCGTTTAGGCGGCATTGAAATTGCACGTACAGAGTGGTACCGTGAAGGTCGTGTTCCGTTGCACACTTTGCGTGCTGATATCGATTATAACACTGCAGAAGCACATAGCACTTATGGTATACTAGGCGTTAAGGTATGGATCTTCAAAGATGAGATCCTGGGTGGTATGGCTGCTGTTGAACAGATAGAGAAACCTACAGTTCAGACTAAAAAGCAGCAGCGCAAGAGCCGCAAGGAGGAAGGGCGCTGATGTTACAACCAAAGCGTACGAAATTCCGTAAAATGCATAAAGGTCGCAATCGTGGCCTGGCTTCAGGTATGGATGTTAGCTTCGGAACTTTTGGTCTGAAAGCAGTTGGTCGTGGACGTCTGACTGCGCGTCAGATCGAAGCGGCACGACGTGCTATGACCCGTTCAGTTAAGCGTCAGGGCAAGATCTGGATTCGTGTGTTCCCAGATAAACCGATTACTGAAAAACCACTTGAAGTGCGTATGGGTAAAGGTAAAGGTAACGTAGAGTATTGGGTTGCGTTGATCCAACCAGGTAAAGTTCTTTATGAAATGGACGGTGTTCTAGAAGAGTTAGCTCGGGAAGCATTCAAGTTGGCAGCAGCAAAACTGCCTATCAAAACCACCTTTGTAACTAAGACGGTGATCTAATGAAAGGAAAAGAGCTGCGTGTAAAAAACAGAGAAGAGTTGAGCACTGAACTGCTTAACTTGTTACATGAGCAATTTAACTTGAATATGCAGGCAGCAAGTGGCCAGCTACAACAGTCTCATCTGTTGAAAAAAGTACGTCGTGATATTGGACGTGTTAAAACTTTATTAACTGAAAAGACTGGAGTTGCGTAATGAGCGATAAAACCCGTATTTTGCAAGGTCGTGTAATTAGCAATAAGATGAAGAAATCTGTTGTTGTTGCTATTGAGCGCATGGTAAAACATCCTTTATATGGTAAATTTATCCGTCGCACGACCAAGTTGCATGTACATGACGAGAATAATGTATGTGCTATTGGTGATGTAGTGGAAATCCGTGAAACACGCCCGCTATCCAAAACAAAATCATGGACACTTGTTCGGGTTATAGAAAAAGGCGGTTTGTAACATATGATAGCTATTTTATAATAAAATAGTGCTTTTTAATAAAAAGCAGTTTATTTTTTTTCTGTCTATATTGATGTTGTGCTGTTATAATGTTGTGGTCTCATATTAAGACCACGGTATTATCTATTACCTCTTCAATTCATATAAGAGAAGAGGCTTGTTTATAGTTAAGATTTAGCGGAACACTAAAATGATCCAAGAACAGACTATTCTAAACGTAGCAGACAACTCCGGCGCACGTCGTGTAATGTGTATCAAAGTTCTAGGTGCCTCTCGCCGCGGCTACGCAGAGATAGGTGATATAATCAAAATTGCTGTTAAAGAAGCAATTCCACGAGGTAAAGTAAAAAAAGGTGATGTCCTAAAAGCGGTAGTGGTACGTACTAAAAAAGGTGTTCGTCGTCATGATGGATCTGTCATTCGCTTCGATGACAATGCTTGTGTGTTATTAAATAATACAAGCAAGCAGGTTATTGGTACGCGTATTTTTGGGCCGGTAACTCGTGAACTTCGTACTGAGAAATTTATGAAAATTATCTCTCTGGCACCAGAGGTGCTTTAAATGATGTGGTAGTTGGAGGACGCAATGGCAACAAAAATTCGTCGTAATGATGACGTAATAGTGTTATCTGGCAAAGATAAAGGCAGGCGTGGTAAAGTAAAACAGGTGCTTCCTTCTGGCAGGGTTATTGTTGAAGGAATTAATCTTGTTAAGAAACATCAGAAGCCTATTCCAGCTCTGAATCAACCAGGCGGCATAATTGAAAAAGAAGCGGCAATTGATGGTTCTAAAGTTGCAATCATTAATGTGAGAAGAACTGGCAAGACGGCTGCTGATAGAGTAGGTTTTAGAATTGAAGACGGCAAAAAAGTGCGTTTCTTCAAATCTAATAATGAAACTATTAAGTGATTTTTTTGGAGTATACATGGCAAAATTGCATGATTACTACAAAGGCGAGGTAGTCAAAAAGCTGATGACTCAGTATGGTTACAATTCTGTCATGCAAGTTCCTCGGCTTGAGAAGATTACACTAAACATGGGTATTGGTAAAGCTATTTCTGATAAAAAGTTGCTTGATAATGCAGCTGCTGATTTAGCAGCAATAACAGGACAAAAACCATTTATCACTAAATCGCGAAAGTCTATTGCAGGATTTAAAATCCGTCAGGGCTATCCAATCGGATGTAAAGTGACCCTTCGAGGCGAACGCATGTGGGAATTCTTTGAGCGTCTGATTTATATTGCTGTACCACGTATCCGTGATTTTCGTGGTTTATCTACAAAATCATTTGATGGTCGCGGTAACTACAGCATGGGTATACGTGAACAAATCATCTTTCCTGAAATTGATTATGATAAAGTGGATCGTGTATGTGGATTAGATATTACTATCACCACTATTGCGAAATCAGATGATGAAGGGCTTTCATTATTGATGGCCTTTAACTTTCCCTTCAAAAATAAGGCAGGGAATTCTTATGGCTAAACAATCAATGAAAGCACGTGATGTCAAGCGTGTAAAATTAGCTGAAAAGTTCTTTGTAAAGCGAGAAGAATTGAAAGCTATTATTTCTGATGTAAATGCATCTGATAAAGATTGTTGGAATGCTGTTCTTAAGCTGCAAAAGCTCCCACGTGATTCGAGTCCTTCTCGTCGACGCAACCGATGTCGACAAACTGGTCGACCACATGGCTTTCTGCGCAAATTTGGTCTAAGTCGTATTAAAGTTCGTGAATCTGCTATGCGCGGTGAAATCCCCGGGCTCAAGAAAGCTAGTTGGTAATTACGTCAATTGAATCACTGGAGTAAAGAAAAATGAGCATGCAAGATCCTATCGCTGATACCCTAACTCGTATCCGTAATGGTCAGATAGCTAATAAAGATTCGGTAAACATGCCTTCAGCTAAGATAAAAGTAGCAATTGCTGCAGTGCTTAAGAAAGAAGGTTATATTGAAGATTATAAAATTGAAGGTGATATTAACAAGCCAATATTGAAAATTAAATTGAAATATTTTCAAGGGAAGCCTGTTGTTGAAATCATTCAGCGTATAAGTCGTCCAAGTTTGCGTATCTATAAGAAAAAAGATGAGCTACCACAGGTTATGGCTGGGCTAGGTATTTCTATTATTTCTACTTCTAAAGGTGTCATGACTGATCGTGCAGCTCGCCAAGCAGGTTTAGGTGGCGAAATTCTTTGCTGCGTAGCTTAATTCTGGAGGAAAAATGTCTCGTGTAGCAAAAGCACCTGTTATCATTCCTGATGGCGTAGAGGTTAAACTTAACGGTCAGGACATAGAGATTAAAGGTAAAAATGGCGAGCTTACTCGTACAATCCATAAATCGGTTGAAGTCAAATACGCTAATAATAAATTAATATTTGCAGCGCGTGAAGGTTTTGTTGATGCATGGGCACAAGCTGGTACGACACGTTCTTTATTGAACGCCATGGTTATTGGTGTTACCGAAGGATTTACAAAAAAACTTCTGCTGGTTGGTGTCGGTTATCGTGCATCTATTAAAGGTAATACTGTAAGCTTGTCCTTAGGTTTCTCTCATATAGTAGAGCATGCTGTGCCAGCAACTATTATTGTGAAATGTCCTTCACAGACAGAAATTATATTAGAAGGCGCAAATAAACAGGAAATTGGCCAAGTTGCCGCAGAATTACGTGCTTACCGTCGTCCCGAACCTTATAAAGGCAAGGGTGTTCGTTATGCCGATGAAATAGTTCTTACTAAAGAGGCCAAGAAGAAGTAAGATAATTATATGGATAAAAAAGTAGCTCGTATCCGTCGTGCTACCCGTACACGACGTAAACTTCATGAACTTGGTGCAACGCGCTTGGTGGTGCACCGAACCACTCGTCATATTTATGCGCAGGTTATTGCACTAAATGGTTCTAAAACTTTGCTGGTTGCTTCTACCACAGAAAAAACTATTAATGAGCAAGTAAAGTATACAGGAAATAAAGAAGCTGCGGCAATAGTTGGTAAATTAATTGCTGAACGAGCGTTGGGAAAAGGCATCAAAAAAGTTGCTTTTGACCGTTCTGGTTTCCAATATCATGGGCGAATCCAGGCACTGGCAGATGCTGCCCGTCAAGCCGGCCTTCAGTTTTAAGAGGTAGAGGTGTAAGATGGCTCACATCGAAAAACAAACTTGTGAACTGCAAGAAAAGCTGATTACTGTAAATCGTGTAGCAAAAACCGTTAAAGGCGGCCGTATTTTTAGTTTTACAGCACTAACTGTTGTTGGTGATGGTAACGGTCGTGTTGGTTTTGGGTACGGTAAGGCACGTGAAGTTCCTGCAGCAATCCAGAAATCGATGGAAAAAGCTCGTCGTAATATGAAAAATATCGCTATCAATAATGGTACTTTGTATCATTCTGTAAAAGGTGCTCATACAGGTTCTCGTGTGTTTATGCAACCAGCTCATGAAGGTACAGGTATAATTGCAGGTGGTGCAATGCGTGCTCTATTGGAAGTCGCAGGTATTCATAACGTATTGGCTAAAACCTATGGCTCCACAAACCCAATTAATGTTGTTCGTGCAACGCTGGATGCTTTAGGTAGCATGAAGTCTCCAGAAATGGTTGCGGCTAAGCGTGGTAAATTCGTTGAAGAAATTCTGGGGTAGTATGATTAGCATGACTAAAACTATTAAAATTACACAATTTCGTAGTTCTATTGGTCGTTTGCCAAAACATAAGGCAAATTTAATTGGTTTAGGTCTACGTGGTATTGGCTATACCGTAGAACGTGAAGATACACCAGCAATACGCGGCATGATTAATTTGATTTCCTACATGGTTAAAGTAGAGGGCTAACATAGATGCGTTTAAACACTTTATCTCCAGCTGAAGGTGCTAAACATGTACATAAACGAGTAGGTCGTGGTATTGGTTCCGGTTTTGGTAAAACCGGCGGACGTGGTCATAAAGGTCAGAAATCTCGTTCTGGCGGTGGTGGGGGTCATCGTGGTTTTGAAGGGGGTCAGATGCCTCTATATCGTCGTTTACCGAAATTTGGTTTTACTTCACGTAAGGGAATGATTACTGCAGAAGTTCGTTTATCAGATTTCTCTAAAGTTGAAGGCAATCTCATTGATCTGCATATGCTGAAAGCTGCTAATATAATTGGCATTCAAATAGAATATGCAAAAGTTATTCTTTCTGGTGAAATTAATCGTCCAGTAACTTTACGCGGTTTTCGTGTAACAAAAGGTGCACGTACTGCAATTGAAGCAGCTGGCGGTAAAATTGAGGAATGAGTTATAGAGATGGCGAAACAACTCGGTTTAGATTTTCAAAGTGCTAAAGGTGGTATAAGTGAACTTATACGTAGGTTTTTGTTTGTTATTGGGGCGCTGATTATTTTTCGTATTGGTTCTTTTATTCCTATTCCTGGAATAGATGCAACCGTGCTTGCTAAATTGCTTGAACAGCAAAGAGGAACCATCATTGAAATGTTTAATATGTTTTCTGGTGGTGCACTTAGTCGTGCTTCTATCTTTGCATTGGGAATTATGCCTTATATTTCAGCATCGATTATTGTCCAATTACTGACTGTAGTTAATCCACAGCTATCAGAGATTAAGAAAGAAGGGGAAGCTGGTCGCCGCAAGATTAGTAAGTATACGCGTTATTGTACTCTTGTATTAGCGATAGTCCAATCTATTGGAATTGCAACAGGTTTACCAAATATGGCAAGAATGCAGGGGCTAGTTATTAATCCTGGTTTTCCGTTTTATTTCACGGCTGTTATTAGTTTAGTGACAGGAACAATGTTTTTGATGTGGCTGGGCGAGCAAATTACTGAAAAAGGCATTGGAAATGGCATTTCTATCATTATTTTTGCAGGTATAGTTGCTGGTCTTCCGCCTGCCATCGTCCATACCATTGAACAAGCTAGGCAAGGCGATTTGCACTTCTTGCTTCTAGTGTTGGTAGTAGCTTTAGTGTTTACTGTAACTTGTTTTGTTGTTTTTATGGAGCGTGGTCAGCGTCGCATAGTGGTTAACTATGCAAAACGTCAACAAGGTCGTCGTATTTATGCTGCACAAAGTACACATTTGCCATTGAAAGTGAATATGGCAGGT
This sequence comes from Arsenophonus sp., assembly GCA_046530935.1. Taxonomy (GTDB): domain Bacteria; phylum Pseudomonadota; class Gammaproteobacteria; order Enterobacterales; family Enterobacteriaceae; genus Arsenophonus. Next base: position 48,179 of record JBHEQW010000001.1, on the reverse strand, counting down.
GTTATTCCTGCAATTTTTGCTTCCAGTATTATATTATTCCCTGCTACAATGGCTTCCTGGTTTGGTGATGGAACAGGAACAAGTTTTGGTGGTTGGCTAACAACTATTTCAATGTACTTACAGCCATCTCAACCGCTTTATGTGTTGCTTTATGCAACTGCAATTATCTTCTTTTGTTTCTTGTATACGGCATTAGTCTTTAATCCAAGAGAGACAGCAGATAACTTGAAGAAGTCTGGTGTATTTGTACCAGGAATTCGTCCTGGAGAGCAAACGGCTAAGTATATTGATAAAGTAATGACCCGCCTAACATTAGTAGGCGCATTGTATATTACTTTTATTTGCTTAATCCCGGAATTGATGCGTGATGCAATGAAAGTTCCATTCTATTTTGGTGGTACTTCACTTCTTATTGTTGTTGTTGTTATTATGGACTTTATGGCTCAAGTGCAAACTTTTATGATGTCAAGTCAATATGAGTCTGTATTGAAAAAAGCGAATTTTAAAGGTAAATGATTACTTTTAAATTAATTTGCCTTGAAGATTACGGAGAGCAAAAATGAAAGTCGGTGCTTCAATTAAGAAATTATGTCGTAACTGTAAAATAATTAAACGTGATGGTATTGTTCGTGTGATTTGTAGTCTTGAACCAAGACATAAACAACGTCAAGGTTAAAAAAGTATTTTTTCTTGCAAACTTAGGCATAATGAGCTGGTCTCAAGTTATCAAGTCGAACTTATTTTCAAAGAAATAAAATAAATAAGTGCTTAAATTTCATCTGAAAGCCATAGCTTTTCAGTACAGTTATAAAGTATTTAATTTTAGGAGTGCATAGTGTGGCCCGTATAGCAGGCATTAACATTCCTGATCATGAGCATACCGTAATTGGTTTAACATCGATTTACGGCATTGGCAAAACACGCTCACAGTTAATCTGTGAAGCAACTGATATTGTTGAGCATGTTAAGATCAGTGCTCTTTCTGAAGAGCAAATTGATAAGTTACGTGACGAAGTTGCTAAATATATTGTTGAAGGTGATTTGCGTCGTAAAATCACCATAAGCATCAAGCGTCTGATGGATATTGGTTGCTATCGTGGTTTACGTCATCGCCGTGGCCTTCCTGTACGCGGTCAGCGTACTAAGACTAACGCACGTACCAGAAAGGGCCCACGCAAGCCAATCAAGAAATAAGCCGGAGTATTAAATAATGGCAAAGGCCCATATTCGTACACGTAAACGTGTAAAAAAACAAATTTTAGACGGAGTGGCTCATATCCATGCTTCTTTTAACAATACGATTGTTAGCATAACTGATCGTCATGGTAATGTGTTGGGTTGGGCAACTGCAGGTGGTTCTGGTTTTCGCGGATCTCGCAAGTCTACTCCGTTTGCAGCTCAAGTTGCCGCAGAACGTTGTGCTTATGCAGTAAAAGAGTACGGAATCAAAAACTTAGAAATTATGGTTAAAGGACCAGGTCCTGGCCGTGAGTCAACTATCCGTGCATTAAATGCTGCTGGTTTTCGCATTACTAACATTACTGATGTAACTCCCATACCTCATAACGGTTGTCGTCCACCGAAAAAACGTCGTGTTTAATTATATTGTGTTTGTTTTAGGATTATTGGAGAAAAAATGGGTAGATATTTGGGCCCTAAGCTCAAGCTTAGCCGTCGTGAAGGTACAGATCTTTTTCTTAAGTCTGGCGTTCGCACAATTGACACCAAGTGTAAATTAGAACAGGCACCAGGACAGCATGGTGCACGCAAACCACGACTATCTGATTATGGTGTTCAGTTACGCGAGAAACAAAAAGTTCGTCGTATTTACGGTATTTTAGAACGTCAATTCAGCAACTATTATAAAGAAGCAACACGATTGAAAGGTAATACAGGCGAAAATTTGCTGAATTTGCTTGAAGGTCGTTTAGATAATACTGTTTATCGTATGGGCTTTGGCGCAACACGTGCGGAAGCACGTCAGATGGTTAGCCATAAGGCTATTATGGTAAATAGTAAAATCGTTAATATTGCTTCTTATCAGGTTGCTCAGAATGACATTATCAGTGTTCGTGAAAAAGCAAAAAAACAGTATAGGATTAAAGCTGCTTTAGAGCTTGCTGAACAGCGTGAGAAGCCAAGTTGGCTTGAGGTTGATGCGGTTAATATGGAAGGTATCTTCAAACGCATTCCTGAACGCACTGATCTATCTCCTGATATTAATGAACATTTGATTGTCGAGCTTTACTCTAAGTAAAGCTTAGTACTAATTAGAGAGGATACAATGCAGGGTTCTGTGACAGAATTTCTTAAACCGCGTCTTGTTGATATCGAACAAATTACTTCGAGGCACGCCAGGGTAACCCTTGAACCGTTAGAACGTGGCTTTGGCCATACTCTTGGTAACGCACTACGCCGTATTTTACTTTCGTCTACGCCAGGTTGTGCTGTAACTGAGGTTAAAATTGATGGTGTACTGCATGAGTATAGCACTAAAGAAGGTGTGCAGGAAGATATCCTTGAGATTCTGCTTAATCTGAAAGGGCTGGCAGTAAAAATTTACGGTAAAGATGAAGTTACTCTGACTTTAAATAAATCTGGAATTGGTCCTGTAACTGCAGCGGATATCACATATAATGATGATATCGAAATTGTTAAGCCGCAACATCTTATCTGCCATTTAACTGATGAAATGGCTGTTATTAACATGTGTATTAAAGTACAGCGTGGTCGTGGGTATGTACCGGCTTTCACCCGTATTCATTCGGAAGAAGATGAGCGCCAAATTGGACGTTTATTAGTTGATGCATGCTATAGCCCAGTAGAGCGTATTGCCTATAATGTTGAAGCTACGCGTGTAGAACAACGCACCGATTTGGATAAGCTGGTTATCGAGATGGAAACTAACGGAACAATCGATCCAGAAGAAGCAATTCGTCGAGCAGCAACAATCTTGGCTGAACAACTTGAAGCTTTCGTTGATTTACGAGATGTTGCTAAGGTTGAAGTTAAAGATGAAAAGCCAGAGTTCGATCCAATTCTACTGCGTGCAGTAGATGATTTAGAATTAACTGTCCGTTCTGCTAACTGTTTAAAAGCAGAAGCTATTCACTACATTGGTGATTTGGTTCAGCGTACTGAAGTTGAGTTGCTTAAAACTCCTAATCTAGGTAAAAAATCACTTACTGAAATTAAAGATGTTTTGGCATCAAGAGGTTTATCTCTAGGCATGCGTCTAGAAAATTGGCCTCCAGCAAGTATTGCTGATGAATGAGATCATAGGCTAATTCTTACTAAGAAGAATAAGGGGTGTCATGCGCCATCGTAAAAGTGGTCGTCAATTAAACCGCAATACTAGCCATCGCCAAGCTATGTTTCGTAACATGGTCGGTTCTTTAGTTCGTCATGAGATCATCAAGACAACTTTACCAAAGGCGAAAGAGTTGCGTCGTGTCGTTGAGCCACTGATTACTCTTGCCAAGATCGACAGCGTGGCTAATCGTCGTTTGGCATTTTCTCGTACTCGTGATAATGAGATTGTAGCAAAATTATTTAATGAACTTGGGCCACGGTTCGCAAGCCGTGCAGGTGGTTATACTCGTATTATGAAGTGTGGTTTCCGAACAGGTGATAATGCGCCAATGGCTTACATAGAGCTTGTTGATCGTACTGTTGAGTCTCAGGCAGAAGTAACTGCAGAATAAATTTGTAATTATATAAAAATCAGGATTAATTTCCTGTTTTTTATTATTTAAAAATTAATTTTTTCGTTTGATAGTTTTGTATCAAAGTGAACTAGATTTATATATCTATAAGATGTGGTTATAGACCATATAGGTAACTTATCTAAGTTATCAAATAATCAAATATCATATAGGTAACTTATCTAAGTTATCAAATAATCAAATATTAGTATGGATAAAATTGAGTTCTATAAAAACAATAGTTAATGAAACTCTCCCAATCATATAAAAATCGGTTATCATCTTTAACAGTAAAAAAATTTACAAGGTTTATGTTTTATTTGTTATAAAAAGGAATTAGGCTTTATTTCTGATTTTTTAAAAGTATTCTCTATTCCTATTTGATTCTGCTTTTATTATGCATACTAGAAATCGCAAAATATGAATTATTAGCAAATCTAGTCTATGTTGCTCACTTGGTTATATGTTCCATCATCTGATGATTCGTGAGTCTGTTTTCTATTTTTAAATTGGAGATTATTTACCACGTTAGGAGAAATAGTGCAAGCAGGGAAAATAAATCCATCCTTAGGCAGTTTTAGCTTTTCTAAGCAAAACTCTACCAGATTCAATAGCATTGAAAGGATTATTTTTCTAGAACTATACGGTTTTTATGAGTCAAAACTTCGTGGCCTGGGTAGTTAGGGATGGGTATACTGATGTTTATTCCTGTCAGTTTGGTTGTTACTGCATGTGTTTTGCCGCATTTTACTCTACTACTGGACCTTAATAAGGGTTTTCTTTAATAAGTAATAAGTGTTTTCTTTAACGTCTATTTTCCCATGATAAAACAGTAGTTTTAGTTCTTATTAGTGAGGTTGGAGACTTATATTTAAGTAGTTGCTCTTAAGTATTTTATATAAAGCTTTTGCCTTGGTGATTTTATATAAAGCTTTTGCCTTGGTGAAATACTACTTTAATATTGAATTGCCGGCAACTTTACTGAATTCAGGTAGGTAGCTAGTTTATTAATGGTTTTGTCAATGGAATTAAAAGTCTTTTGAGCTGCCGCCAAAGAAACGATTATCAATTTTATTAAGAGTGTATTTATCTAGTTTAAGCAGATTCTTGGAAGACCCAATCTTTTGTGGATTTTCACGGATTTTTAGACAACTTTGTGCAAAGCCAACAAAGGAACTAGCCTACCCAACATGCAATTCTTAGTTTTGTATATTATATGCGCTTAGCACACCACGTGTTTATAAGACGCAATCATGGTGTGTATAGTATTTTTGATACAACTGATGCAACCAACACTCGCACCACGCCAGCTAAGCGCCGATAATCTACTTTGATACTACTTACTTACCGTAGTAAGTCATGAAAAGGTGCTGTAAGGAATATAGATCACCTTTTCGCTGTAGATTGTGATGAACAGCCACTTACATGCTGCAAGCTGTTTATGTAGTGTCAAAGTCAAGATGTTGGTGTTTTAAATGATGTATTGTTTATCAATGTATCATGAGCTTAGAAAACGTTTGGCGAAGTTGTGATGCACCAAACAATAATGGCTGAACTTTTAGTGATGTATAGTTGTTGATGCTGGTAAGATTGAAGTGCAGTTACAGACCAGCTTTCCAGTACTTGAAGTTTATTACTAGGCTGTGAGTTTGCTTAACAGTTTTGCATTTTGGCAGTAAACTATCACTGAGTTGTGTACAATAAATGTGATGAATATAAATGATGTTAATTGACTATAACATCATGGCATATAGTTATGGGTATTTTTTTGTTGTTCTACATCAGGCATTGGTATTTTGGTTTGCAATTATAATCATTACCAATGTGGCACATTTTGTTATGACCGAGCTAACTCTTGGTCGGTGTGGTTCTGTGTGTTATTGGCTAACGACGACGCGGCATAGCTTAAATGCCAAGAATGGTAAATATCTCATCTGTATGAGATTAGAGGTTTATAGAAAAACCTGCGCTTCCAGATTAAACTACAGGTTATCATATCACCACAATACTGAACAAATATCTTCTTGTATAAACCAATGTTGATCTCTATAAGCTGTGCAGCTCTAATATGTTTCGTAAATCTTTTTGATCTGAGTAATGTATTTACCATCTGGTAATATATTATTTTTTAGGAATTCACCAAGATAGCTTGGAATAAATGTCCTAGAAATCGTAAACCAGGTAAAATAAGAAAAATGACAACACTCAACACTTCACGCATTATATTTCCTGTTTATTCTAGGCTGGTTTATGAGCTTTTTTTCTCATAAAATTAATGATGACAGACAAATTAATTTTTTTGATGCCTAAAAAAGTCTATAAAGCAATTAATTTGACACTAGGTTTATAATTTTTTTTAGTAAGTATTATTCCTGTTATAGTTATGATTATCAGTAGTTTTGATTAACTTTTATCCACAAACTAAACCAGATGTACAATTAGAATATAACTAGATTGAGGTTGGAAATGACTAAAAGTATCCTTGTCGATGAATTCATTACTTATATGTAACTATGGATAAATTCACATATATTCTTAGCGCTCCTTAAACAAAAACAAAGATAATTGAGTTTATAAACATGCTAAATGTGCATAGAATGAACAATTTCTATTTCTTTAGTAAGATACACCAGAATGTAATTTATTTAGATGATATACAATTTTTGGCCAACTTAACTGCTTTTTAGCATTGATGAGAACTGGAATAACTTTTTTGAAAAACACGATAAAAGTGTCAATTTGTGGACAACTCTATCTAGTTGAACGAATGCTTACCTGCGTCACTTGTGATATAAGGTTAACATCAAGCGCGTTACTGTTATGCCTCTTTCCTGCATTATAAATATTCTTACAGCTGTTTTTTATTGAAAAATTGTAACTTAAAACTCTGCAATTTATAGTGGCTTAAGCTAGAAATCAAGTAGTTAGAATAGCTAATTTATATCTTACACAAGATCTGCTGACTAGCAGCAGACTACTTTTATTATTCCTCATTTTCTTTTATTTATTCAACAATAACTGTCCCTTATTCAATGCCATATTTTTTGTCTAATTACTACCACTCAGTGCTATGTTGTAGTGGGTACCTAAACATGGTATTGAAATTGGTATCTTTTGTGTTTTGCACAATTATTGTCGATAACTCAATTAACATCAACATGTTCATATCTCTATTAGTCTAGGCGATCTAGATATTAAACATGCTGTATGGGATGAGCTTTTTCTTCAAAAAATGGTCAAAAAAATCTGCAAAAGCACCAGCATTTAGATGCTGTGCGTCACAGCTATGATATAATGAATCTTAGTAATTTTTTTGCTCTTTGTGTGCTGATGTTCGCAACAGACAGGAAAGAGTAGCAGCGTTATCTAAATGTACACATCTATGGATCTTACTTGGACGTTACTTGGAAGTGCACTTCGCTAAAAAGATAAGATGGAGCGTAGCATATATTGAAATACTTCGTGCGTTTATTACAGTATTCAGGCCAGGCATTTTAAGATGGTGTCTTATTATGGTTTTTATCGAATAGTAAATTAGCTTCGCTATTAGCAAATGGGTATAAAGGTACCGTAGATAACTCATAAAAAACCGGAAAGAGATCGGAGTTTTGGTGTCCTGATAAAATGATTCTTCCCTACAGATCTGTATAAGTATATCTTGTATAGCAACAGACTACTTTTTATAGACTCTTAAGTTTGCTAAGCAGGCAATGGACTTGTTCTCAGAAAAAAAGAAGCCATAAAGTTAAAAACACAATGGTTATTAAGTGAAACCTATAGTTAATTTTTATAAAATTAGTGCATTAAGCTCAAAGAATATACATTTCGAAAAAATCGAAACTTAACAATATACCCATTAAATTGATTTAATCTAATTTTAGTAATAATGGATGGCTTTTAGTTTTTACTTAAAGATAGATTTAATTTCTTAATCATAAACAATACAGATTAATATGGGCGATGTTCAGATTAAAGTGCTTAAGATCACAACTCGCGCAGCAGCAACGGAATATCCTTCAACAACTCGTTGCTAACGCCTTATCTGAAGCGTACAAAAAACATCGAAGAGTTTTTATCATCGATTTCAAATCTACTGGGCAGATCTGCTAGTTATTTCACGAAGCTCTTGTGGGATTTTTAGCGAAAAAGTATATGATCTCTCTAGTAAGTTACATATAACTAGACTGAAATAGCAATAGCTTGAAGAAGACAGGCAATCTTCAATTGCCTACGTGATTTAATTGATATGCGCCACATTTATTTCTAGGTTTATTGGGTATATAGGGTATATAGAGTCATGTCATGCAAAATGATCACTTTTCTGCTGCTATTATTATCGGCATAACTGAGCATGAACATAAGGAGCTAGTTGCGCTATAAGATGATTATCAAGAGTTATAAGTGAACTTATCAGAACTTCTCAATGGACTGCGATTACATTGGCTTAATGATGTGTATCTCCTAGGCTTAATACGGAAAAAGCGAAAGTTCCATGATTTTTAGAATATAATAGTAAAGATATTCCAAGAGATACAGAACCAATGTTGTTTGGTATATAAAAGAGCTAATGTGCTAGCTTCACTATCAAAAGGCATATAAGTGAAAATTAAGATTGAGTTTGCGCTGGAAGAGGTCTCTAAATAGTATAAAGTTGCTATGATGCTAATAAAGCATTTAATGTTTTATTGTCAAGGTTTTTAGCTAAGCATCTTATAGCGATGAAAAGATGAAGAAATATAGAGAATAACTGTTGGCATTATACTGCTTTCCGTCTGTGCATGAGCATAGATAAGAATAAGGAATTCGATTAAATCGTCTTTCATGATAATCAATTCACGAAGAATCCTGATATACGAAGAACTGTGGTTTGAGAAAAACAACTCTTTCAATAGTATTTAAGTTAATTTTCGTTTGGTCAGAAAACCTGGAAGCAACTGCTAGGAGGAGATTAGATCCACTATGACTCTTATGGTAAACAATATCCAATTTAAGGATGATAATAAATTCACGAAGCATTAAGAGCGGAGATGAGCCATACTGCAGTCATATAGCATATTTTCTAATATGCTCTATACTATTCTATAGTAGTACATATTTTTTATATAAAAATATTATTTTTAATAAAATTCCTTAATAGATAATTATCCATCTTTCATATAGCTATCTATTACTTTCTTAATTTATTCACCTTACAGGTATAAGGTTTTTACCTTAAACAAAAATTAGTGAGAAACAATGATGACAAATAAAAATTACAATTATCACAAAACAAAATTTGTCATAAGTGCCCCGAATATTCGTCATTTACCAAATCATTATGGGATAGAAATTGCCTTTGCTGGACGTTCTAATGCTGGTAAATCAAGTACATTAAATGCACTTACCAAACAAAAAAATTTAGCCCGTACCAGTAAAATACCAGGCAGAACACAGTTAATCAATTTGTTTGAAGTTAGAGAAGGTATTAGGCTGGTTGATTTACCTGGGTACGGTTATGCAGAAGTTCCAGAATCTATTAAACACAAATGGCAACAAGCATTAAATGAATATTTACAAAAAAGAAAATGTCTAAAAGGGTTGATCATATTAATGGATATTCGTCATCCATTAAAAGATGTAGATATACAAATAATTAAATTGGCTATAGTAATGGATATTCAGATATTGGTATTACTAACTAAAGCAGATAAATTAGCATCTAATAAACAAAAAGCTCAAGTTATAGCAGTACGTAATAGATTAAAAACAGTAGCTGACAATATAGAAGTTGAAATCTTTTCATCATTAAAAAAAATAGGAATAGATAAATTACAATTTAAATTAAATGAATGGTTTAACGAGCAGCATTATAAATATAACTAATTTACCTAATAGGTAAACATAAAGATTTATTTATCGATGCCAATATATTTTCTTAAATGTTTGGTCATTATTATATAGACCATAGTATTTGCACATGTTTATGCATAGAAAAATGACTATTACTATTAATTGATATAGTTGATGGCAAAATATCATGATGATAATGACTACTCCATAGTAAGGCAACTACAACATCTAAAATCAGAGCTGATATTTAGGCAAGCATATAGCTAGCGTCGCTTATATTTTCTTAATTATTATGAGATAACCAAATCTTACCACCTTTGCTAACTGGTAAAAATAAGATGATCTTGATGGTTACAGCCATATTCTTCACATAGTTTGCCGATGAAGCTGTTTCTATCTGCTTAAAAAGCAGTACTTTTTTACTGCAAAAAATGTTTCTTTATTTCGACAATCTGGTGGAAGGTGGAGTCATATGCAAATTCCTAAACCTCTCTTCTATTTCGATATTACATGGATCGCTGTTTACCTAGCCTCTGGACAATTTGCATGAAATGTTAGGAAAAATAAATCAATGAAGCATAAGCATAAAACGTTTAAAGGCTATAAGCCTAGTTAACTATGCTTTTAGACACGAAATATCTTATAAAAATGCAAAATGAAAGTTCATGAACTTATCTTTTTATAGGTATAAATCATTCCCATCAATAAGGTTTTTGTCCGTCTTTACAATGTATAAGACTGCAACCAACAATACTTGAGGTTTCTTTATGTGATTTTAAATTACTATATCTGTGATGGCTATTCATCTGGCATTTATAGACAATGGCAAAGAATTCACAGAACATCTTTTTGATCTGCAAAAATGTTCAGCTGCCGAAAATATGAATTTGCGTGTTTATATACAACAGAGATTAGTATACAAATATCAATTTAGCCTGCCAAGGTATCTACTAAAATAAATGGTATGGTTGAGTGATTTAATAGACGCATAGAAGATGCGTGTGCAAAGCTATTATTTTAATTTTGTTTAAGATCTTGCGATCACTATGCATTGATATCTTTGGTTGTGTAAACAGGAATATTACTCCAATAAGTAATAGGTGGTAAAACTACATTACAATCCATGAAAGATTGGTTAAAAGTTAAACCTGAATTATTTAGTAATATATACTATCTTCCAATACCTGAGAACTATTAATTATTTTAATTATAAAAAGACTATGGCTCAAATTATAGAAAATCCATTCATCCTAGTTGATGCTTCCTCTTACCTTTATCGTGCATATCATGCTTTTCCACCATTAACTAATAGTGCAGGGGAGCAAACCGGTGCTATGTATGGTGTTCTTAACATGCTACGTAGTTTAATTATACAATATCAGCCGAGTCATATTGCAGTAGTATTCGATGCTAAAGGGAAAACTTTTCGGGATGAATTATTTGAGCAATATAAATCTCAACGGCCACCAATGCCAGATGATTTGTGTGAACAAATAGCTCCGCTACATGAAATGGTTGCGGCTATTGGGTTTCCTCTCTTGGTTATTGCTGGTGTAGAAGCTGATGATGTAATAGGGACATTAGCTTTACAGGCCAGTAAGAAAGGGTTGCCTGTATTAATTAGTACAGGAGATAAAGACATGGCTCAATTAGTGACCTCTAATATAATACTCATTAATACAATGACAAACACTCTGTTAGGGCCAAAAGAAGTTGTTGATAAATATGGTGTACCACCTGAGTTGATAATTGATTTTCTCGCCTTGATGGGAGACTATTCTGATAACATTCCAGGTGTGCCTGGTGTAGGAAAAAAAACGGCATTAGCTTTGTTGCAAGGCATTGGCAATCTGGCCATGATTTATAATAATTTGTCTAAAATTTCTTCATTAGGCTTTCGTGGTTCGAAAGCATTAGCAAAAAAAATGGCACATTATAAAGATATTGCTTTTTTGTCTTATAAACTAGCCACAATTAAGACAAATCTTGATTTAACAACAAATTATGGCGAATTGCTTATGCAGGCGCCTGATCTTGAAAAGTTACACGTGCTTTTTGATCGTTACGAATTTAAGCGTTGGTTAGCTGATTTACAAAACAGTTCTTGGCCAACAAAAAAAACTACTAAATTTTCGACAACTATTTCTGTTAATAATAACACTTCTTTAAGTGAAGAACATAAAGTCGTGTTATTAACAGAATATTATCAAAAAATAATGACTAAAGCTGATTTGCTGCAATGGGTTAAAAAATTGCAATCGGCAAAGCGTTTTTCTTTTTATACTGAAACTGATGGATTTGATATTCTATCAGCCAATCTGGTTGGGCTCTCTTTTGCTGTTGAGAATGGTAAAGCTGCTTATCTTCCGCTTGGGCATGATTATTTTAATGCACCACAACAATTACCTTTAGATGAGGTATTAGCTGTGATAAAACCGGTTTTAATTAATGAAAATATTCAAAAGATTGGTCAAAATTTAAAATTCGATTACGTTGTGATGGCAAATTATAATATTAAATTAAAAAATATAGCTTTTGATACAATGTTGGAATCTTATATATTAAATAGTGTAGCAGGAGTTGGTCATCATGATATGCCTAGCTTGGCAAAACGATATCTAAATCATAAAACCATCCCCTTTGAAAAGATTGCCGGCAAAGGAAAAAATAAGTTAACCTTCAATCAAATCCCACTTGAGCAAGCTTCAAGTTATGCAGCTGAAGATGCAGATATCACATTATTATTACATCAAACGCTTTGGCCTCAACTTGAGGCGGAACCTAAATTAAAAGAAATTTTTCAAGAGATAGAAATGCCGCTAGTGCCGGTATTAGCTCGCATGGAACTGGTTGGAGTGCTTATCGATGCAAATAAGCTATCTAAACAATCTAAAGAGATAGCAAGCAAATTAATGGAAATTAAAAAAAAAGCTTATGAGATCACTGATCAAGAATTTAATTTGGCATCACCTAAACAGGTACAATATATTTTGTTTAAAAAACTTCAACTGCCAGTGTTAAAAAAAACTCCTAGTGGGACACCTTCCACTAATGAAGCAGTTCTAGAGAAGTTGGGTTTTACTCATGAGCTGCCAAAAATTATTTTGCAATACCGTAATTTATCAAAATTGAAATCAACTTACACAGATAAACTACCTATGATGATTCATTCAAAAACAAAACGAGTGCATACTTGTTATTACCAGGCAGTAACGGCGACCGGTAGACTTTCTTCTCGTGATCCAAATTTACAAAATATTCCAGTTAGGACTGAGGAAGGGCGAAGGATCCGTCAAGCGTTTATTGCTCGTGAAGGTTATAAAATTGTAGCCGCAGATTATTCACAAATTGAATTGCGTATTATGGCCCACCTTTCGCAGGATAAGGGATTGCTTGATGCTTTTGCAGAAGGTCAAGATATTCATAGAGCAACAGCGGCAGAGGTTTTTGGTGTATTGTTAACAGATGTAACTAGTGATCAGCGTCGTAGCGCAAAAGCAATTAATTTTGGCTTAATTTACGGTATTAGCGCTTTTGGATTGTCCTGTCAGTTAGGAATTACTCGTGGACAGGCAAAGAATTATATGGATCGTTATTTTGAGCGCTATCCTGCTATTTTAAGTTATATGGAGTGCACCCGTAAGCAAGCTGCGGAACAAGGATATGTTGAAACACTAGCAGGCCGTCGACTCTATTTACCTGATATTAATTCACATAATGCAATGAGACGTAAAGCATCTGAACGTGAAGCAATTAACGCACCAATGCAAGGAACTGCTGCAGATATTATAAAGAAAGCAATGATCGCATTAGATAATTGGATTGAAACAGTAAAGCCTGATCTCTATATGTTGATACAAGTACATGATGAATTGGTTTTTGAAGTAAAAGCATCTAAAATTAAGGATTCACAACAAAAAATCTGTCAGTTAATGGAAGAAAGTATGGAATTAACCATTCCGCTAAAAGTTGATGTTGGTATTGGTGATAATTGGGATGAAGCCACATTAAATAAAAACATTTTTTAAAAAATTTATGTTTGCAAAGGGGTTTTTGTTTTGCTTGTAAAGCAAAACATAGCCACGTCTGCTATGTATTTTGATTGTTATGATTTTAAACAATTTTCTTCAAGATAGATGATTTTATAAATAAAATGACACTAGATACCTATACGATGGTATCTACTCATGTATCATTTTAATCGGCTAATATAAACTGTTCATTGTTTTGAATGTAGAATTCATTATCAATAATTCTCTAATTATCTAACCTTATTATGTAATTGTGAGTAATTTCATGATTAGCGGCAAAGATTTTTTACTATTTATTTCTATTTAAGCAAAGGATGCGCTTCTTTGTTGATGATTGGCTTAAGAAAACGCTTAAATGCACTCTGCATTAAATTATTCAATAATCTTATCGCGATCAGATTAGTTGTCAATCTCAGGCGATTAATACTTGAATTTGTTCTTTTCTTTTATCTCATCTATCTCTATCGTTTTCTAGCTTTCCTATGTAGGAAATAACGCTTTTATTAAAATAATTCATAGAAAAATATTCTGTATATATAAAAATATCACTTAGTGCATTTATATTATCTGTCACTGCTTGAGCAAGGAAGCAGTGAGGCCATATCTAAATGCTGTTTTTAAATCGATATATATTTGTTTTGCCAACTCCTGTAAAGTCAACCTATTCATCATGAATCTTAGATAACTAAGTCATTTATTCTTCTCAGATAGTTTTGTCAGAGAAGATGAGTTGAAGTAAGATTATTAAATTTTTTCCTGCAATCGCTGATTTTGAAACGATATTTCTGGAATACTATGAATGGTTCGTTTCTAGCAAGAGGATAACAATAATATTTTACTCTGACACAATATATAGGCAGGATATATAAACTGAAATGAGTTTCTTAAATGCATGAATCGACATCAGATGATAGATTCTCAACTCTAGACAGCTAATGAGATACAGCTTTATGTTGCAGGTGGTGAGGAATGAGTCTATTTGATCCATATGACTATTTTTATGACAACCTTTTTTTGTAACGAAACTCCTTTATATTATAAGGGAGTTCTACCAATAACTTTTGCTAACATAGATAAAAAAGCTGCATTTATACTATTTGCTGATAAAATTGAGTTGTATTTATTTCTTGTGTATTGGATTTTGGAGATGCTAGTGTATCACTTTATAGTGATGATTGATTTCTGGAATAATTTTAATAACAGAGAAACGATATGCCATGAAAAAGTCTACCGTACAAGCATCAGTAAAACTAAATATTAGTTCTAATTTTTTATATGAAATCATCCGCAATATTTGCGCTAAGCAGTTGATAGCTGCTACCACTCTTGAGTGTGGCTTTTTTATGTGGAGCTTGAAATCATTGCCTCGGTGTTTGTCCAACGTCGTCTGTAAATGTTATTTACCACAGCGAAGTATATAGAGTTGTGGTGTGTTAACTATATTGAGATTAAAGTGCCTAATGTTAGTTGGAATTCAGTAGAAACTGAATATTCGTCAATGACCTTTGCTACCAAATTATCTAAAACATGCAAAAATGTTGAAGAAATTGATAGTATGACTGTTTTGTAATATATATATCATCATCAGTAATTTTTAAAAAGGTCATTGATGCGCTTCTTCTTGATAAAAAATGATATGACCTATATGACTACCATCAGCAAACTCAAACATCAATAGCTTATAAAGAGAATAAGCTATGTGTGGTACCAACCTAATTTAAGCGATACGCCGATACGTTTATTTTTTAGCTGATAGGATAGACAGTCCTATCAGGCAAAGATGATTCCTTTGCTTGCTCCTCATTATCAGCATTACTGAGCATGGATGTATGGAGGAGCTTGTTGCTGTTGAAGATACTTATCGAGAGTTAGAAGCGAACTTACACGAAATTCTAAATAGTCTTTGAGCACGTAGCTTAAGCGTAATCTCTTAAGCTTGCTACTGGATGAATAGCCTATTGCTTTTTGGAATGTAATTGGAAAGTGTCCATGGACATGCAGTATCAAAGTTGTTGGCATAAAAACAGTTAAGATACTATCTTCACTACCAAAAAACATACAAGCAAAAATTAAAATTGATCTGCGCGGAAGGTCTCTGGCTAGCATAGAGCCATAATCCTGCTAGTAAATCCAATTGATGTTTTATTAAGCAAGATTTTTAGTAATCTATAACCTGCCATGATGAAGAAGCTGGAAAAAGATCTAGAAGAACTGCTGCATTTATGACTTCCAGTCGTTACAGCACTTGCTCATCAATAAGAACGACAAATTCTCGATTAAATCATCTTTTGTGATAAAAGTCAGGCCAACGACGAAGCTGATTGCACAGAGTCATCATAGCGGAAGTTAATCTGATTGAGATATACTGGATTTACTAATAACTCTTGCTACCTGTTAAATACTTTAATTTGTTTTGTGAAAAAAGTTTTTTGTTGTTTTTTTATTAAATTTAAGTTGTTAAACATAACATAGTAGTATATATTATGTTTCCGCTATTTATAGTATATAATTAATTAATAATATTTTTTATTTTTTTTATAAATAAAATAGTTGATTTGCTCAAAATTTTTAGAGAAATTAGCAAATATGGTGTATGAGATGAGAGTCAGGTCTGCTCTGATTATTTCTTGAATCTGTTCTACATCCTTAAATTAGATACTTGTTTAACTACACAACCAGGTAGTTGTTAAAACAAGTTAAATTCCTGTACTACCTATCAACACAGCAGGCTCCAGTTTTTCTTCATCGCTGCATGATGAAGCTTCGCTTAAAACCTTTTCAACAAAGCATAAAAACATAGAGGTTTTTTTATTATGGCTGAAAGTAGCTCTTTGCTACTTATTATCATCCTATATCTCAACCTTAACTTTCACTTGCATGCCTTTTTGGGCAGAGATATGCCAGCACTTAGCTATTTTTGTGTATTTGCCAGTTGATTTTGGGTGTCTATGCAATCTTTGCCATTACATTCAAAAAAGCAATTGGCTATCCCTACAGCAGCAAGCTTTAGAGATTACGCTTAAGGTACATGTGCTTACAAACCATTAAGAAGTGAACTCAAATTCTATTCTGACTCTAGATAAGCATCTTTGCCAGCAACCAGATCATTACATTCATGCTCAATGGTGCTGATAATGACCATGTAGGCGTAAAGGAGATAATGTTGTTTAACAAACCTTTATATGCTCTATATGGCTAGAAATAAAGGTAAGGTAGCGCCTATCATTTAAATCAATGTAGCCAACATTGCTTCTTCTCTTTACAAGATATCGCTGTTTCAGGTTACTGATGGTAGTCAAAGAGATCATGTAATTTTTCAGCAATAAGCGCATCTATTACATTTTTGAAAATCACTAATGCTGATTTGCATGTCATAAAACAGCCATAGTAGCAATTTCTTCAACATTTTTGCACGTTTTAGATAATTCGATAGCAATGAGCGTTGAAAGTATATTTCATTGCAGCTATGAGATCTTTAATCTCTGGCACTTTAATTTTAACATCGCCAATAGCAGTTTGCATGGTTCTCTGTGATAAATAAGCGTTACAGATGACTGTGGACAACACATCGGTATGATTTCAAGCTAAGTCCTTAATTTCTGTAGGTATTTAGAGCTGCCTAGCTAGTATTTCGTATGAGTTTATGCAATGAATCAGAGGTAATATTTGCTTTTACTGCTCTGTCTTCTAGGATAGACTTTTTTATTGTATATCATCATTCTGTTGTTGAAGTTATTTTCAAAACAAATCAGTAGAATAAGTCAGGATCTCCAAAATACTATACACTAGAAATTAACATAATTTGATACTAGAGGAAGATTTTTTATTTTTAAAATTTGCTATTTAATATAATTTAATTAGATAAGCTAATTATTAAACTGCGTTACTTAAATGTAACGCGTAGAATATTTTTATTTAAATATATGCTTAGAAAAAATTATTTAATGCTACTGAAAACTAAAATATTTGATAAAAACTGCTCTAGTAATTTTAAACATCTTTAATTTGCTGATGCGGCGCGTGGCGTGCGATATTTAAAGCCAAAATGCGCGATAAATGGCAAACCACTTTTTCTGCATATTAGTTACTTTGGTTATACTGAATGGTTCTCCAGTATTAAATCATCAATTTAGCAACTTTATTCATTGTTCTTTATGTTGTAATGACATCATCAAGTACGATAAGATAATAATCTTTAAACTATTTTTATACATTAAAAGCGTTATTGAGATTTTTGGTGAGTTTTTTAGCAGAAAGTTTAGTTTGTGGTATGGTGTATACCACCATATTAGTGTGAATAATTGAATTAATTTAAAATTGATGCCTTATTAACCAATAAGCTAATTGAGTTGATATAAACCGCCCGATTTAATTAAATCCACCTTACAACTTTTACCATGATGAAGTGATATTGCCATTATGATAACTTGTTTGCGTTATTATTGTTGATGATATCCTTGTTATCAATAAGGGAGAAATAAGCATAAGCGTGAAACGATAAAAAAGAGATTTGGATTATTTTTAAAATTTTCACTGCTATTTATTAGCTTTCTTAATAAAGGTATAAATAAGGAGATAATTGCGACAATATTATGATAATAAGATAAAAAAAGTGGGGTGGAGTTTGTAAGCAGCTACCGCTAACTAAGAGTAAGTTATTCAACTGCTAATAAAGCACAGCCATGAAAAACTCGGTTTATAGATAAAGAAAAGGGTTTAAATAGCAGTTATAGATGTCATGAAAGTGATATTTACTGGTTTCTGCCATAGTCAACAAGTTACACAGCACTTGTTAATATAATAATGTCTTTTTTTATATGTATATAGAGAGAATAACTATGACGACACTGTTTTGGCAGCAGTTTGGTAAAGGAAAACAAGATATTGTGCTATTGCACGGATGGGGATTGAATGCAGAAGTTTGGCGTATCATTAAAATAGAATGTGGTTACCATTTTCGTCTCCATCTTGTTGACTTGCCTGGCTATGGTCGTAGTAACCTTTTCCCACCTATGTCGCTGCAACAAATGGCAGAGGTAATTTGGCAGAAAGCTCCTAAGCAGGCCATTTGGTTAGGCTGGTCGTTGGGTGGATTAATTGCTACTATCATTGCAGTTAAACATCAACCTGAAATAGCAGGTTTAATAACAGTAGCTTCATCACCATGTTTTGGACAACAAGACAATTGGCCCGGCATTAAACCTGCAATACTTATGGGTTTTGAACAACAGTTACAGGCTGATTTTCATCGCACTGTAGAACGTTTTCTTGTATTGCAAACATTGGGTACTAAAACAGCTAAGGGAGATATACGATTGTTAAAATCGGTAATACTAGAACAACCATTACCCTCAGTTGCTGTCTTAAACGCAGGTTTAAAAATTTTGCGAACAACTGATCTACGGCAATCTTTATTAACATTAAATAAACCTTTTTTGCGTATCTATGGTGAGCTTGATAGCCTAGTACCAAAAAAAATAGCACCAATTCTAGATAAATGGTTACCGAATTCGGATTCGGTGGTAATAAAACATGCTGACCATGCCCCATTTATTTCTGATCCTAATAAATTTATTCAATTGTTAGTAAATTTTTCTTGCAAATTGGATAAATAAATATTGAAAATCAGAATAAAATCAAAAAGATTGCTTATCCAAGCAATCAATAAATTTTAATAAATTATCAGTAACTTGCATAAATTAGAGAGAAGTAATTTGATAAATTTTTAGGTTACACTTTTTTATTTCAGGGCATTGCTTACAACTATAGCATGTTAAGCAGGCTAATTGATCAATTTGTTCTAATTTTCCCATGGCAGCTAATTTATCTAACATGGCTTCAATCATAGGTAATGAAGCAGAGAATTTTTGACTAATTTGGTAAGCATCTGTTCTACCATACAACGCAACTATATCTCTGACTTGCAATAAACTGATCATTTCAATTACTCCATTGCTTGTATGGAAGGCCAGTTTGGCTGTGGTTATATTTGTGAACCTTATGATAGTTTTTTAGTATTTATGCCTTTAGAACTTAATGGCATAATACTGTATTTAGAAATAAATTAAACACGATAAGCATCTTAATATTAAGGTGCCAACACACCATATTATTGATATTGTGAGAAAGTGGCTGTTTGGTGGTAACAAAGCTTAAACTGAAACAATATTTGAGCACCATAAAATGGAAAATTTCATCTAATTTCAATTGGATTCTCATGTAAATTAGATTCTCTTGTAATAAGACCTGATGTAGATATGCAAGGAATATAAAGTTATATAAAGATTATAACATATATAGACCTATATATGTTGATATAGGTGATCCTAATAGTGCAGCTATTGCCATATTGTTCGACTATCTACATATCAGCATCACATTTACATTTGCTTGTCTTAAATTGGATTGGATAAGACACTTAAAGTAAATGTTTCTTTTAAATTGTTTAAAGTTTCATTAATTAGATCCTCTAATTTATTTAGTAGATTCATTTGTTCTGAATTAAAAGATGATTGAGTAATATTATTTTCGTCTGTGTAAAGAGCATGTATTTAATGTGCTGCGATAGCCACTTATTTAATAATACCACAACACGCAATAAGTCCAATAGTTGCTTATAATTATCATCATTGATTCAGATAGATTTCAATAATTTAGTAACGGTTTTTTATTTTCTTATACTAATGCTAACTGATTAGTATCATCAACAACTTTTTTGGATAAAGAAAAATTATTAAGTGGTCCACGAGCATGATAATAATATCAGTAATATATAATCCACTTTTCTGATTATTAAGATAAGACTTTTCAGTCTTTAACATGTATATAATAGTAATGTTTTTAAATGTGATACATGGCAAAAACTTGCAATTTTATGATGAAAAAAGGGGGAGGTTTGAGAATGTTCCCTGTGTAATATTATACTATAATAGTAACCAGGTTAAGATAGCAATGACAATAGTTAATAAATAAAGAAAAAAATAATTCTTTCGCTATCTGTGCACCACAAGACCTAAAATGTAGAATTAAAACAATAATTAATTATTCGCAAGTGGTTAGTTATACGTCAATCTTAATATTAATGTTCTTATAATAGAATGAACATTACAGATAAAAGCAAGAAATAATGGAATAAAAGATTTACCAGATAAAAGCTATTGCTTGCATTAGTTTTAGATGATAAATATCGCATATGTTATATGATCTGAGTTTTCTAATATAGAAAGGAATAAATACATTAAACTAATTTTATGAACTAATAGCAATAGTACAGTAGTGATCCACTACCAACTTCCTTTTCAATGGGAAGTGTCAACCATTGTAGGAAATTAGAAGTATGACTAACCTATTGAATTCCATAGATAAAAATTGCTTTTGAGACAAACTATTTATTAAAGAGAGGTGGTGTAACACACAATGAATATTAATAGTAACTATGGACATAAAATGCTTGGTAAAAAAAGAATATAGACATAAAAACAAACGATTAAGTAGTATTTAATTAAAAAATTATGCTAAGATATTCGTTTTTTCTATTTCAGTATTAATTATTGCTTGGCAAATTTTTGAAGTACTTTAATAGTATGCTAGTATGCTGCATCAGCAATAATACTAAATTTAGCCTATTATTGTTTGTTTTGATTATAAATTGTCTTTAATTTTTATCTAATTTATTAGTAAAAATAGATGTACATTCAAAGGATGTATAATATATCCGATTTTTAATATTTGTAGTGCCAGATAAACTATGTGTGTTGTTGATGATTAAATTTAATATTGTGAATAATTTGAGTGAAAATTTTTATTTCATTAAAAATATTGGCATACTGGATAGTAGTATGGTAGTTAAAATAAGATTATTGCTAGGTTCATTAATCGCTTATTTTAATTTACTAATATCTTTTCAGTGAGTGGAGAAGAGATTGATAATCGTGGCTGTATCCTGTAACTTAGGCCTATTTGAATTTCATTAATCATCAATGTTGATGTGAATATTTTTGTTTTTTTTATGAAAAAATTAAAATATTAATTGTGAATGACATAAATAATGGACACATAATTCAACAAGTTATAATTTTAGATAAACACTACGTTTAAGAGGTTAGAAGCATCGGTAACATTGATCAACATATCTGCTTCGCTACTCAGATAGGCAACTTGCTCATCAAGTAAGGGTTTTTATAAAATAGTGGTCAGTGAATAGGTGTGTGCAGTGCCTCAGGCAGATCAACTAGTTAAATATCATATTCTAAGGTTGCAAAGAGACCATCCTTTCGCTCAATAGCTTGGAAACTAGCTCAATTTCTAATACCTTGGTGTGATGTGCTATTCTTAATTGATTAAAAAGAATGTTCTTTTACCATTTTTATGGTTTCTAATAATGCGAACAGTTAATGATTTTATACTTTTTATGTTATAATGAATTATAGGCTGTTTAGTTAACATAAAAATATTTTATATCGTTTAGTTGCGGGGCACCATCTAAATTTAATTAGAAAAAATTTTTTTCTGAAATTAAATTCATACAGTATGTATTTAATTTAAATAAAATAATGGCAATCGGATCTATACCAATAATGGTAAAAAAGATCTAGGGATGTAACATGCCTAAAGAAAGTAACTTTTAACTATAAGTTGGATTTATTTCTGCGAAAAATGAGATGATTATAAATTATGAATGATTATTAAGAATTTATATAAATACTTCCATCATAGAAATAAAAAAATAAAGATATTGCAAAATATAAGTACTAAGATGGATAGTAAAATTAATGAGAATCATCTTAATTAATATTAATGATCATTATATGATACTTGAATTAATTTAACAATTTTTAAATGATAGAAATTGATATCGATTGATTGGCTATGGCTCTATGTTGATTTATTTCATATATGATTTAAATAACAGATTGGATGGGTATATGATGGAAAAGTTTACACTACAGAAATAACCATAAAACCAGATATTACATCTGAACCAACATCTTATATGAATTAAGAATTCATTCGTAATGTTGGCAGGCAGATCTGATAATGAAAATATTAAAATCAAAGTGTCTAATTGTTAATTGAATTTAAATGTATTCATCAGCAACGGAATATGCTTCAACAGTTCAATTGCTACCAACTTATCTAAGGAGTAAATAAGTAGCGAAGAGTTATTATCATGACTGTACTTGTGGAGGCATCTATACTGCTGATTTTCATGAAGCCATTGTTTTTGAGTACTCAGAACCATTAGGTAAAAAGGATATGGTTTCTCTGAGCACCATCAAGATGCTGAAATAGCAATTGCTTAAAATAATGGTGTGGTATCTATAGGCAACAATGATTCTAGAGGTGTATGCCAAACACATCCAATCTGTGTGATTTAAGTGATACAAGCTACATTTATTTCTTGTGGGATGGCATAGACAAGTTATGTGAGGCAAAATGATCGCTTTTGCTTGCTGCTATTATCGGCGTCACTGAGTATGGATATAAGTAGCTTGTTACGGTTGAAAATGATTATTGAAAGAGTCAGAAGAAACTGCTCTCACTTTCTTGGCCAAAATTTCTTAATTGGCCAGACCAATGAAAGCCATTCTATTAACCGTATCTCTCAAGATTATTGCTGTGAACTGTCTGTGCACTTGCTTTTTAGAATGCAATACAAAAGACATTCCATGGACACGCAACACTAATACTGTTGTCTGCACAAAACAGCTAACTCTGCTGGTTTGAATTTTCTAAAAAGGAATACAAGTGAAAATTAAGATTGATGTGCTCTTGAAGGTCTTCGACAAGTAGAAAGTTGTGATTATGCTAATAAATCCTTTAATGTTTTATTTGCAATGGTTTTTCATCTAAGTATCGATGCTTGCAGCGATAAAGAAGGTGTATTAAAGATAGCGAAAAACAACCCTTTTAAATTATTATTCAAACTCTAGCTCCTTCTACTTAAAAGAAGGAGAATAGATGGTGTGGAGAGTTTTTGATCTAC
Organism: Arsenophonus sp.; assembly: GCA_046530935.1. Taxonomy (GTDB): domain Bacteria; phylum Pseudomonadota; class Gammaproteobacteria; order Enterobacterales; family Enterobacteriaceae; genus Arsenophonus. The sequence goes on along the minus strand of JBHEQW010000001.1, from coordinate 24,630 downwards.
TGTTACAGTGTGTGGATAAACAATATTCAATTTAAGTATCAAGAACAAGATTCACGAATCATAAGAGCGTAACATACCACTTTCTGAGTCCATAATAACAGCAACATACCATATTTGCTAATAACTTAAATCTATAACGAACTTGGTATCAAGTTTATCACATCCAGGATAATAGTTGTTTTTTTTATAATTCAGGATTAATTTTTAATCAATTTTCCATAGACTAGACTGCAATGGAATTTTAGTATCAAATACTGATTGGTGTGGTAATTTTCCTGATTATATAACCAAACATATTGATACAAAGTGATATCTAAAGCTTTTCACCATAATTAAAAGGCTATGTTAGGCAAAGGTTGTTAGTAAAAATCACTTATCATGCTTGTAAGGATGGAATTTTTTGCTACCAAAAAATGTTGGTGGCTGCTAACCCCATGAAAAGCAAACAGGCATACAGATTAAATAGATTTTTTTCTAACTTTCCTGTCAACATAAATGTCAGTCTTATTAGATAGCTCGTTAATAATGAAAATCTCTGTCTTGGTGATGTTTCTTCCTGCATTGAAGCAACTTATTCCACTTTGTCTTGAGCACATTTATCACAATAACATATTATTTGTTTGTGGTTGTGTGGAAATTTATATTAAGGTTATAGTGATATTTTTATAAAAATCAAGATTGTAAAAAAATATTAACAATTTCAGTAGAACTCTTCTGGTAAGACAGACTGGTATTATTATAATAATAAATTGTTTAGTTATATGCGATGTATGTTGAATAGCTTAATGGTTAAGAAATTGAATCTCTCTTTAATAGAAGAGCAAAAGCAATCCCTTATTGCCAAAAAGAGATAAAATCAGTATACTGTTGGTATACTGTAAGTTTCGATTTTATCGAAATGTGTATTTTTTGATCTAATGCAGTAATTTTATAGATATTAATCAATCTAATAAGAATTTGATTAATGACCTCGTTTATTTTCATTTTATGCATTCGTTCTGATAAGAAATCTGTTATCTATTTGCTAATATTATAGTCGATAAAGGTAGCTAGTCTTGGGCGCTAACCATATATACAATATATTTGTACAGATTTGTCCGGAATTACTCATATCTATTAGCAAAATTCTCTTTGTGAAGTTGGGAAGTGGAACTAGGATTATTTTTAGTTCACTATATGTGATGAATTCATTAGTAAGCAGATACTTTAAGTCATTACCTCCTTTAATGCAGTTGAATTTAACCGCAATTAACTTTTTGGCTATAAGTGTTTCTCAAAAGTCAGAATAATCATGATTAAAAGTAGATGATATTTGCGTATTGAAAAAATTTGGAACTGATGTAGTTTTTTGGATTCGCAGCATTGCTGCATGGCTTTTTTTGTGTCATCAAAAACAATTTAGTTGCTCTGTTATCATTAATTTCCGGAAGGAAATTAGATCAAAAAGCCTTTAGAAAAAAAGGTGCTATATAACAACATAAAAGTTGCGTGTTATTTTTCTTATTTAGCACGGCAGTGGTTAGGCCTTTTTAAGGAAATTTATTTTGAGCTATATGTCTTGATGAATTTTTAAAAATTAAAATATCTCAAAGTATAAAAAACTACTCAGATCATTAATATCCATGAAGCCTGGTAATTGGCGCCGTTCACACAATGGTTGTGCTATGTTTTTTTTGGCTTTTCTTAACAAGAAGAACTAGTTTACTAGTGCTTAGTTAAGAGCAATTAGCCTTGGAGGTTTTGAGGTTTGAAGGTTCTCCTACACATTCGTCTCTCTATATATATTTAGACAGAATAACACATGTCTAGCCATACTCTTTATCTTTAATCGCATTATACTTAATCCTCCTCTTTCATTGCTTGTTTTTCTAGACATTTCTCATGATATAAATATCGATTTTTACTATTTTCCGATTTCCTCAATTCTTTCGCCTTGTTTGACTATAAATTTATCAAATGATACTGCATAAATTAACTGAGTTTTCCTATTCGGATATTCCTAGATATTGCATATACGCTTCATATTAACTTGCCAATCCTTTTCAGAGATTACTGCACTTTTTAGATTTCTTCTGACTGCCTAGGCATCTCCCATCGCGCACACTTAATTCGCTTAACCAAACCAGCAACACGAATGTGTCTTTGTTTTTGGTTATGGCTAAGTGTCAAAGATTTTTTGTTGTGCAGTGCTATTCCCCACCACCCACAATGCTGACGTACTTAAAATACGCAGAGATTGCTGTGCTCTGGCTACATCGCACCAACACTCTTGATAAATTCAAATTTTGATGAATTATGAATTGCTGACTGCTAGTTAATAACACTTTATGATCATGATAATAAAACCTAACTAATTTGAGTTTTGATGGATTTCCATATTGTTATTAATAATATGTGGTTGAGTTTTTATAGTTTTTCAGATTGTTAAAAAGCATTTTTATTATAGGCTATAATATTTGCCGCCAGATTATTGAACAATCTTTTGTTTATTTTTTTATTTGTAAAATGGTGTGGAGCTAAGCGGGATCGAACCGCTGGCCTCCTGCGTGCAAAGCAGGCGCTCTCCCATCTGAGCTATAGCCCCCCAATTAAGATTAATGTATCATTATATCTTCTTATGATTTTTATTTTTTAACAACTTCAATCACCAATGTGTTGGTAGGCCTGAGTGGACTTGAACCACCGACCTCACCCTTATCAGGGGTGCGCTCTAACCTCCTGAGCTACAAGCCTAATTATACTTTTCTAGTTAATCTTCATCAAAGAATCTGTATGAACACTCATATTCCATCTATCTAGATAAAAGGAGGTGATTTCAACCGAAGGTTACCTTCTTTATACCCATACGCTTACATTATTACGACTTCAGTCAAGTTATGAATTACAAACTGGTAATCACTATTCAGAAGGTTAAACTACTTACTTCTTTCTGCAATATTAGTTTTTTATACCAATCCACTCCAATCAAGTTGAGTATCTGGTGGGTTTTTAGTCCAAACTTATGGAATATATTCGCTGATACATGCTGATCAGTAATTAGTAACGATTCCAACTTTATAGAGTTAAGTTGCAGACTTCAATCTGGACTTTTGACGTACTTTCTAAGTTCAGCTTCTTTCTATAAGCGCATAGTGTAGCACATGTGTAGCCATAAACTAGCAATTGGCAATGGAAATGACTAGATATCATTTTCATGTTCTTCCTGGTTATCACCGTAAGGCTCCTTTAAGTTCACGACTGAATTGCTGGTAACCAAAAGAATAATGGTTGCACTTGTTTCTTGTTTGGCTTAAATCCAATATCTTACAGTGGTATTAGAGATGAGAACAACCATATAGCCACCTGGTTCAGCGCTCCTGAACTGACTTTTTTGTCTTTAAAAGATTCATTGGATGTTAAGAGTAGGTCTAGATTAAGATTTTTTGTGTTACATAGAATTAAAAAATATGCTCACAGCTTATGTGTAGTGTAGCTATCTACTACTATCTTGCCTTCCACCCCCAACTTAGCAAGGTATTCCTCCATATCTCTTACGCATTTCTAGCGATACAGATGGAATTCTGCTACCACACTCTATTTATAAATAGACTCTATTAACTAGTCTTGAATGCCATTCCCAAGTTAAGTCATGTAATTTCATATCTAACTTAATTAACCGTCAATGCCATTTACTCCCAGTAATTCCGCTTAATCCTCACCCCATAGTATTACTGCGGCGATTTGTAAGATAATTAGCCTGTATTTTTTCTGTCGTTAACGTCAATTGCTAAGGTTGTTAACACTAATATCATCATTATAATTGAAGCTATTTTGCAACTAAAAGCCCTTTTTATACACATTCATTTGGTATGGTATGTGTGTATCAGGTTTGCGTCCTATGAGTCTTAGCTATGTCTTATCTATTAGTGTGACTGATCATCCTTATCAAACTAGCTAGATATGGTCGCTTAGTTGAGCCTTTACTTCGCCATACTAGCTAAAATATTATATATGCTCATCTAAATGTCTGAGAGAAAAAGCTATCCACTTTATTCTTTAGAGAGGATAAAGTATTACCACAGTTCGCAGTTATTGACAACCACCCAGCCTTCGGATATGTCCAAATACATTACTCATCTGTCCTCTTGTCCTCTGCTTTCTGTGTTTACAAATAATCAAGCTTTCTTGATGTTTTTAGTTAACTTGCATCTGTTATGACTTCTGTCAGCATTCAATCTTAGCCATAATTAAACTCTTCAATTAAAAGCTTAATGCTAAAGAATGTTTTACTGGTTATCACATCATGACTTTTTGTTTATCTAATTTTGTCGACGTTTTATTGTTTTCGATGTTGTTCCTGCTAAATAGAGTTATTACTGCTTAAGATCATATATAAATTAACTGTTTTGTTACTCTTCAAGACTTTAAAATTAACTCTTTTTTGATAATTTCTTGCGAGTGCCTGCTGCCCTGCTGCCTATATAGATTATTTATTAATTGTTAAAGAACATAGGCTGGCGACCTACACACCAACATTAAGCCACTAAGTGGCCTATATTACTCTTTTTACCTGTAAAGTCAGGCAGTTATTGCTAGTTTTCTCTACTAAAAGTTAATGAAATTCAATTCAATCAATTAATTTCTATACTAAATCAATCGAAGGGCATTATAGGCAATTTTACGTAGCTGACAAGTTTATTTTGCATAATTTTCTTTAATTGATTAATTAAATAGAAAAATATTATTTAATATTGAATTATTAATATATTTATCCATAAAAATAAAATGATAAAAATTTATAGCGAAATATGCAAATGTTTGCTGTAAAAAATTGCATTTTTGAACAAAAATATTTGATTGAAAGCATTTGTTTTCGAATTTCATTTAAAATGATAGTGAATAGCTATAAGATTTAATTAATCTTTTAAGATATTTTTATTATTACAAAAAATTTATTTCATGCTGCAATTAAGCTTTATTAAGAACATTCTACTGAATGTTTTTGAGAAAAAAGTATTGTTAAATTTCTAAAAGTTTTATCTAAATATAAGATTAAAGTTATCTTTATCGCTGATGACAAAGTTAAATTTATTATAAGCAGCTAGATTAAACTATTATAGAGTTTTTCGATTATATCGAATAACGGTTAGAAATGATGGCTAGGTGTGTCAAACCACGTATCAAAAAGTACATGGTGCTATTCTCGGATGATGGCGCTATTTTGAAAAGAGAATAAGAGAAGATCAAATTACTTCAATTGATATGGGTGTTTTTGATCTTTACTCTTTTTCTGAAAAGTGGTCAAGTTAGATTATGCGCTGAAAATGTCATTGAGAACATTGATATTGTTTGGCTAAGCATGATCCGTTCTGCTCAAAAAAATCATAAAGATATGAGCATCACGTGTTGTTAATAGCTAAAATTATCGAAAAATTATCAAAATGCACAATCATCAAAACATTCTAACTGATTATGTTCCGTTTTGATTTTGTAGTTAAGTCGTTTAAACATACAGCACAGCTTATATTGGAATGATTGCTAATTGTTTTACTAAATTAGTGCCTTCTTAATTTTTGATAAGTTTGATCAAACCATGCAGAGTAAATTTCTTGTATATTAAACTTAAATTTATTAAGATGCAGAGCATCTACCTTACAGTGGAATAATTATCAATCTACTGCTTTTTATTATCAATCTACTGCTTTTTATATAGAAAAAAGATAGTGGATCAATCTTTGCTACAGAAAAATAGCTGCAAGATAAATCGTTTTTATAGTAATATTACTGATTTTAGTGACATTACTGATTTGAGGAAGCCATGGATTGCATAAAAAGATTTTTTAAACAAACCTGTTTGTATAATTATCAAACAAACTAATCCTTATGGGGTTGTGGTCAGAGCTGATATCTGTACGGATTACAATCTTATTTCGCTTTTAAAACTGATCCAATCTCTAAATTTATTTGTATTATTGAATTTAATCATTAATTAGATGTAAAAGTAATGGCAAATAATTATTGAGCGCGAATTTATTGGAATCATTATTGCAGCTCTGTGGTTGCTGAAAAGTTTATCTATCGCAATGATTTGCAATCAAGCACAGGAAGTGCGGTTCATCCTTTTATGTGGCCAATGTCATTCACTTTTGCAAGTTTATATTTCAAACCAGTAAATGGCAGTTTATTAGTGCAATATTAAGATTTAGGATCTTAATGATCAAGGATTAATCCTGCGTGTTATTTCTAAATCCAAATGTCAGCTAAGCAAATAAGAAATAGAAAATTGGTTATTTTTCTGCTAAATAATAAAATTTATAAAATCCAATACTATTGTTTATGCCAAAAATAATATGGGCGTTATTATTGGTTCTGAACAAATAAACTGAGCTTGATCAGCTAAAATCTCGATATTAAAAGCGCAGAGCGAAAGTTTAAATTTTATTAAATGTGCAAAAAATTTGATGCTTTCTTTCATTACAAGAAATTATTGATGCAACCGCTACTACTGATGGCGCCATAATTTGTATTATCCAACAAGCCGGTTCAATTAGCGATAACAATATCCATTGCCAGCATCTAATAAACATGGAATTGCAATGATTTTTAGTAAAATACGCAATTTTTGACATTAATTTATGAACTAAGTAAGAAGAATATCTTAATTGTTGATAATTGTGCTGCTCACAAGCATTTTTTAGCAGCAAGGTTCTACAATCGCCACTACCTAATAAGGTATATGTTGATGAACTTGCTAATACTAGAACTGCTATAAAAATCTAACTAAAATTAATATTTTTATAACAGATACTGTTAGATTAGTATATATATACAATATAACCATATTTGGTTTACAATTATTGGACTAGAAACCCACTTAATTCTAAACATTGTTAATACTTTTTAACATGTCTATTTAACGATTCTTTGCTTTCAATAAAAATGCATGACAACAATTAGAAGGCTCTAAAGGCTTTTGAAAAAGATTTTTATTCATCATCATATTCTCTATCTTCAAAGTTACCAGAATTTTATTGAAATCAAACCATGCAACCTCGCCTTAAATAAATTGATCGTCCAGATTGATTATTGTTAAAATGTATGTATTGGCTGAAGGTAAATGTGTTGTTATTACTATGATCTTAGAATAAGCTAAAAATGCTGTTCATTGTATGCTTTTCAGGTAACATATTTTTGTAAACTCCTAATCATATTGTTATTAATGAGTTTCTTGACTGCAAAGAAACCAGTTTTATCTTAATGGTTGATTGGCAAGAATCTAACTCTATGTCAACAAGCCTAAAATCATAAGCTTGTTTGTAATAATGATATCTGCCAAAATATGGATAGAATGAGGTGAATATTATTCTACTGCTCTATTTTTAGTTAGATATATTATTCATCATGGTTGTAATGGATTAATTATTAGTAAATTTGCTGTGCGATGGTTTCAGAGTAGCACAGCTTCGCTTTGAAGCTTAATGAAGCTGTTCTCTATTTTAAAATTAGACGTAGTTTACCACAAGGATAAAACAGGTTAATTCTTTTTAGCCGGTTCTGATTTTTTTTGAGCAGACTGTAGTAGCTACAATACCATTGAAATGGTTGTTTTTTGCCATGACTCTTCCAACGCGTTGGTTTCGTATAGCTTCACTGTTGTAAAAGCCGATTCAATCTGATTTGTCGTTTTTTTATTGACGCTCAATGTCCTAACAGGAAGTCATAGAATACAAGCAGTCTTTATTGAGATTTCTGCACTTTCTTCATTGCTGCAGGATACTTCGTTGAAAACTTTGCCAATAAAAACATAGAGGCTTTGTTAACAGTAATCTCAGAGCTCTTTGCTAGGCAGTATTTCTCTGGAGCTAAGCCTTAACTTTTGGTTGCATGCATTTATGAAGCGAATCCAGTACATTACCTATTTTATATGCACAAAAGCGTTGATGCTGCGTATCCTGGAATATCTTTACAGTGCATTCCGAAAATTAAGGATATCGTTTTCCGTAACAATTCCTGGAGATTCGGTTAAACCATGAGTGCGTAGTCTATCGAGAAGTTCAGCAAAGTTCGGTTATAACTCTCGATAAGTATCTTCGACACCAACTAGCTCCTTACGTTTATCCTCAGTGACATCGATAATAACCAGCAGGCAAAGGCAATCATTTTGCATAATCAGGAGATAGTAAGTATTATGGTATCATCAAAGAAATAAACATAGCGTCGTGTATACCTTAAATTACATAGTTGGTACCATTGCTTCTACTCTTTAAGACATTGATATTTAATCTTCTGATGCTGCCGGCAGAGAGAACATGTACTTTTTTGGGTAGAATCGCAACATGTCTTTGTGAAAATCATCGCGCTAGAGATGCCACTCGTATGTGCATCCATTGCCCTTAACTCTTCGACATTTTTTTTCATATTTCAGAGCAACTAGCTGTTGAAGCATACTTATGTTGCTGCCGCGATATATAATCTTGGGTATTTTAATTTTAATGTCACCAATATCAGTATGTATAGTTTACTGTGGCGAATAACTATTACTGACAGACGGAGATGTGGACGCGCCAGTTTCTAGAATTCGGCGTTCAGTATATTGAAGTAGTATAGCTTGTAGTGTTCTACCATTAACGGCGAGGGGTATCAGAGTTGCCTAGTAGCATTATTGATGTGTTCATGTAAGAGATTATAGGTAATATCTGATTTCTTGGATACATCTAGAATAGATTTTTTCATAGCATATCATGTTTTTGTTATTGAAATTATTCATAAAATCAATCATCAGGATATGCCACCATCTCCTAAACTCCATAGATAATAAATAAATATAATTTTTACAGATAAATTCTCAATCATTTACATCTGATGTTGTTGACAGTTTATGAACCAGCAGTTGTTTTCTTGCTAAAAAGGTTTTCTTCCACTTTAGACGATCTGTTTGTAGCCTCATACGTGAATTTTTGAAGTCCGTTTCTATTTTAGCTGGAACCAATCTCTATTTTTAGGTATACATGCTATGTGGAATTTGTGTGAAATTAGGCTGTAAGCTCAACAAGATGAAGCATAAAGTATTTAAAAGATACGAGCTTGATTATCTCTATAAGAAGATGTTAAATATCTTGACGTAGATGTTAAATATCTTGCATAAATTCAAAATGAAACTTTATGACATTATTTTTTTGTAGATATAGATGATTATATCCATCAATGGGTTTTTATGCGTCTTTTATAAAGCCAAGATCACATCTAATGGCTCAACCTTTTTTACGTAATCTTAAACAAACATATCCAAGAGTTATCTTCATCTGGTACTTATAGACAATGGTAAAGAATTTACAGATCGCCTTTTTAGGTCGCGAAAATGTTTGGCTAAAGGAAAATATGAATTCGACTGTTTGTATACATAGCTTGGTATGGAACACCAACTTAGCTTGCTGAGAGGAATCCTTAAACGAATGGGATATTCGAGCGATTTAAAGTGCGTGCGTATAGAAAATACGGTGAAAAGCTAGCATTTCAATTTCAGTCAATAGAAAATTTCTCAATGCTTATACTTTTAAACTATTCAATATAATCCTATAAAAAAGTTTTGCAGGATGATTTTAGACACTTAGCTAATTATTATATCGCAAGAGCTGCATATTGCCATACGATAAGACAAATGGTAAGACATGTAAGATTATAAGAATAATCTTTAATATAACCAAAATCATCTGGTAAATAAGTATGTTCATCATAATTAACTTCATAATCAATAAAATATAGGAGATTATTAGTTTTAGAATTATAGCATATGATATACATTTTCAGTTTTTTTATCTTAGCAACTCATTCAATTCGCCTACACTTTCTTTGATTGCTCTTCTTGTGCTGTTGGTTCACAACCATAAACACGTTTAGCCGGTGGTAATTTAGTAATTTTTACATCACTATAAGCTATGTTAGGGGCATCTTGTGAGTTATAAAAGGCAAGAGAATGTTTTAGGAAATTAACATCATCACGTTCAGTGCAATTTTTATCCAGACGCTGATGAGCACCACGAGATTCTTTGCGATAGAAAGCCGAATGAACAATGCATTCCGCTACATCTAGACTAAATCCCAATTCGATTGTATATAGAAGTTCAGTATTAAAATACTAGTATAATCTGTAATTTCGATATGTTTGAAGCGATCTTTAAGTTCAGCTACTTTATCCATAGTTTTTTGCATTAATTCATGTGTGCGATAGATACCACAACCTTCCTCCATTGCTATCCCCATTTCATTACGGATGTTAGCCCAATTCTCTTTACCTTTTTGGTTTATCAGTTTAGTTAAATTGGTTTCAATTTTACATGCTGTTAATTGAATGGTGTTATTATTTGCTGGAGAGGCTTTAGTAGCATATTTGGCCGCTTCTATGCCGGCTAATCGCCCAAAAACAACTAATTCTGCCAAAGAGTTAGAACCTAGGCGGTTTGCTCCATGTAAGCTAATTGATGAACATTCACCAACAGCAAACAGACCTTTAATTGATGTTTCACATTTATGATCTGTTTCAATCCCGCCAATTGTATAATGAGCGGTTGGACGAACTGGAATAGGATCAGTAATAGGGTCGACGCCAACATAAGCTTTGTGTAATTCACAAATAAAAGGTAAGCATTCATGAAGTTTCTCTGCTCCAAGATGGCGTAAATCAAGATGTACGACATCACCACGATGTAATTTTATTGTGCAGCTTTCACGACACTCATGCCAAAAATCTTTAGAAAGTTTGTCTCGTGGACCCAATTCCATATATTTATTTTCTGGCTTACCTAGTGGGGTTTCTGGCCCTAAACCATAATCTTGCAAATAACGATAGCCATTTTTATTGATAAGGATCCCGCCTTCGCCTCTACAGGCTTCAGTTATAAGTATTCCAGAGCCGGGCAAGCAAGTTGGATGATATTGAACGAATTCCATATCACGTAATGGAATGCCATGTCGCAATACCATTCCCATACCGTCACCGGTAACAATTCCACCGTTAGTATTATATTAGTAAATACGGCCTGCCCCGCCGCTTGCCATAATAATAGCATTTGCTCTAATTTGGATATGAGTGCCTTCCATTATATTGATAGCAACAAGTCCATGTACTCTTCCTTCATCAACAAGGATGTCTAATACAAAATGTTCATCAAGTCGCTGGATTTGCTGGTATTTAAGTGAGGTTTGAAATAAAGTATGTAATATATGAAAGCCTGTTTTATCAGCAGCAAACCATGTGCGTTCGATTTTCATTCTACCAAAGCGACGGATATTCACGCTACCATCTTCTTTGCGACTCCATGGACATCCCCATAATTCTAGTTGTGTCATTTCAGTTGGGCAATATTTCACAAAATATTCAACTACATCTTGTTCAGATAACCAATCTCCACCTGAAACTGTATCATTAAAGTGATAATCATAGGAATCGTGGGATTTAGCAATTGCCGCTGCGCCACCTTTTGCAGCGACAGTATGACTACGCATTGGATAGACTTTTGAAACCAAAGCAATTTTCATATTGTGATTAGCTTCAGCAGCAGAAATTGGTGCCCTTAAACCAGCTCCACCAGCTCCCATTATTACTAAATCAGCATTAAAAGTTTCAACATTGTGCTTCTCCGTTACTAATTGAAATAAACTGCATGTTATTATGCTGTTGTTATTTAATAATAGTTAATTATTTTAATAAGTTATTACTTGGTAATTTATAACAAATTGTTACTGACAGGAATTTAATTAATGTACAAGTTTTCTAGGATGTTGCTTATAAAAAACGAAAATTAATAGAGTTTTTTTAACATTAGCTATTTTTAATAGAGTTATTAGAAATAACTGGTATATGTCCGGTTATGCTACACGTTCCAGTTTAACGCTCCATAATCTGTTCTTAATCCTTAAATTAGATATTGGTTATAATTAATGTCTGTAGATCCGGATGTTAAATACTATTAGTCGCTTCCAGGTTTTCTGGGTAGATTGTAGTATATTACATGCCATTGACATGATTGGTTTTTCAAACCAATTTTTTTGAGCGTTGGTTTCGTAATTTTTATTGATGGCTATATTGTTGTGATGGGAAGTACTATAATGATATTAGTTTTTTCAATCTTTTTTTGGCTTTTTCATCCATGCAGAATAGCATATTCTAGTTAAAAAATCTTGCCAATAAAATATAAAATGTGTTATTAGCAACATAACCGTTCCATGCTAGCTGGAGATCTCTAGCAGTTCTTAGCTTTAACTTTTTCTTGTAAACCTTTGTAGAGTGAAAGTGGCATATTAACTGTTTTATCTATCCAACAGTATTGATGCTGCGTGTCTATGAATATTTTTGTCATTGCATTTAAAAAAGCAATAGCCACAGTATGCAGTGGTAATCCTGAGAGATACGATTAAAGCATGTGCTTTGTATACTATTGAAAAATTTAGTCTTCATGTGTTGGTTTTTACTATTGATAATCATCTTCTAACGCAATGAGCCCATATAGAGAGGCTATGTTCAGTAACTTTAATAATGACTCAGCCAGCAAAGTAGATCATCTTCTATGATAGAACTATATATGCTATTTTCCAAGAAATAAACCTAACGCCTATCGCTTAAATCAGGCAGGTAGCATTCTATGTGCTATTTAAGCTATTACTGTTTTAACCTACTGATAGTTTATTGAGAGAGAGGCCATATTTTTTAACAAAGAATCGCGTCATCCACGTGGCTTCATAAAAATCACCTATGAGATAGATTCTTGGCAGCTACAGCCAAGGTAGTAAGTCTTCGATGATTTTTACACGCTTCAAATAAGGCGTTAGTAACTAGTTGTTTAAGCGTATTCCGTTGCCGTTGTGATCCTTGGTTTAGTCACTTTACTATTAAGATTGTCAATATCAGTCTGTATATTTTATTGTGGCAAATAACTGTTGAGATCGACGGAATGACAGGCGTCTACAAGGTGTCGTTCAAGTATATTTTTGCAGCTATAACTTCTACCTCACATCAACTTTTGTAGCTATGAGATCTAACTCTCAGAATTATGGATGAGTTCATGCAAGGGGTCAGAGGTAATATTGGTTTCGAGAATACCTGTAGGGTAGAATTTTTTATAGAATATTATCTCTCTGTTATTGAAATCACACACGAAATTAATCAGTAAAGTAGGGTTCCTTCTCTCTAAAACTCTTCATACACTATAAATGATCATAAACTCAGGTAACTAATGAAGCTCTTAATGTTTTGTTAAAAAGCTTTTCAGCGAGTATCTTACAGCGATGAAGAAGGTAAAAATAAGGACTGAGAGAACTGCTGGCATTTAGGACTTCCAGTTATTGAAATGGGCATCAATAAGAATAACTAAACCAACGCGAGAAGAATTCTGATTTAAGAAAAACAACCATTTTAATGGGATTTGAGCTGCTCCTATATTTAGTTATAAAATCAGGAATCAGCTATGAGAATTTGAGCTGCTTAATAATGGTTAGTGATAAAGAACATCCAATTTAAGAATGGAGAACAAATTCACTAATGATTAGACTAAAACCTAGCCTGACTTTTGCTATTATACATTAGATTTGCTGATAACTTTAATCTTTTAAGGCAAGTGTATTCTGGATATTCATTTTTTTTGATGTTTTTTACGTTCTTACACGCTGTTTTTTTGTGGTTTTTTGTTTAAATCTGCTATAATTTTTTGATATCCCAATAAAAAAACCACCATCCATCAATGGATGGATTGTCGGTATAAATTTCACCTTCGATCATGCCATTTTCTGAATTTCTATTAATGTTGATTCAACACGACCATCAATTTTGCCATTAATAATTGATTTTTTGGCTAATATAGTACTTGTTACTATGCTAGTTTTCGTTACAATAACCGTATTTTCTTTACATAAAATATTTCCAATATATTTACCATTAATAAATATATCTGTATCTGAGACAAGATCGCCAGTAAAACAAGTTTCAGAGCATATAATGGTTTTCTTGTTACTTTTGTTTTCAATATTATTTTCTGTGTTTTGTTTGTTTTTTTGCACTTTTAATTTTCTGTTTTTAAACAAAATTTTTCTCCTAAAATAATAGCTAACATAATAGTTTAATTAGTAGATTAGAGACTAATTCACTCCTAAACAAAATATAAAAAGTCTACCAGAATACAGAATATATGATGATAAAAAAGCACTGTGTAATAATTGCTGAAATTAATTAATTTGAACATAGTCTCATTCTAGGAAATTTTAATTAATTAATGCAAGATTAAATGCAGACTTTATAATGGTATAAAGTAAAAATTTTTTATCAACTTAATAATAATTTTATGTTAGTAATCGTTTTACTTAATTTAAAAGGATATTAACATTAAAATGTTTGTTTTTTGTTAATTAATGGTTTATCTATATATTACGTAGATTAATTTTTTAATCAAATTACTTTTATGTTCTAGTAACATAACAATAGCAATTATTTTTATAAGAAAATAAATAGTATTTTTATCTATTATTTAAAATAGTTAAATAGCAACAAATTTTTCATTCTAATAGTTAGCTTTAGTATTATATTGCAATGCATTTTTTGCTTAGAAATATTGACTTATATAATAATTTTTGCATTTTTTCTAAAAATAAAAAGTTAAAAAATTGTTGTTTTTTTTAGTTGTTTTTTTATATTATAAGTGTGTAATCCGTTACTATGTTGTAACAAGATAATCGCTTGTCTGAATTATGCTCAGTTCTGGTATATAGTGTTTTGAAGATGGTTGGTTGGTATATTATAATTCTGATTAATTTTGTAAATAATTTTAATAACAGAGAGATGATATGGCATAGGAAAGTTCTTCTATACAGAAATAGAGGAGAAATGAGATTTTACATATAAAAATCCTTTGCATAAACCATCAATAACTGTGCTAAGCAAGCTGCTATTAACTACAGTTGAGTCTAAGCTCAAAGTCATGCCGCGATAACATGATGAACTATGCGTTTTCGATGTACATTATGTCGATGTTGTCGTCTGGTAATGATTATTTGCCATAGTGAACTATACGACTAGCATGGGTGATGTTGAAATTAAAGTGACCTAAGGTCAAAGAGATCTTATCAATAATGGAATATATTTCAACAACTCGTTAGCACCATCTTATCTTAAGCACACAAAAAAACGTTGAGAGTTCTTAGTCAATATAGGTTGTGCACCCGAGCTGAGAGCCGTTTCAACCTGCAATTTTTACGAGCGCTGATATGTCAGGTTCTCGCAAAAAAAAGCACATGCTATCTCTTGGGTAAGCACTCCTTCCTCCATCGATCATAGGTAATGGTTAAACATAAATGGCTTTTAAGAGCACAGGTAAAGGTAGCTGTGTGATTTAAGCGATATGCGATATGTTTATTCTGTGGTCGATAGCATATGCCGTTATATAATGGAAGATAATCGCTTTTACATAAACTATTAGTTATTATTGATGTCATTGAGCATGGACGTTAATAAGCTTGTTGGGCTTAAAGCGATGGGTATCGAGAGTCAGAAGCAAATTTAGCTAAATTTTCAATGAAAAATGATAGGTGGCGTTGTTTAACTGTATTCCAAGGTTTGCTAGTGTAGATGATTGGTTTATTGGTTTTTATAATGCAATTGTAAAAATATCATTTGATATTGGTAACCAACCATGTTGGGGTACATAAAATAGCTAATGTACTGGCTTTACTCTAAAGGCATGCAAACAAAAATTAAGTCTAAGATTTGAGAACTTTCTTGTTAGCACAAGATGTGGCTTTATCTCTAATAAAGCCATTGATGTTTTATTGGCAATGGTTTCAACGAAATATCTCCTACAGCAATGAAGAAGCTAGATGAAGATCTAGAAGAATTGCTGTAATTCTTCTGGATCTTCCAGTCAGATCTAGCGTTTGGTATAAATAAAAATACCGAATTTGCGACCAGCCAAGAACTTTAATTTTAGAAAACAACAATTTCAATGATATTTAAGCTAATACATTCTTCTCAGAATGGGCTGGAACATACTATAAGGTGGTGATGTGAGTTAACCTGGTTTTATCCTGGTGGTTATAACCAACGTGCAATTTAAGGATGGAGAACATATTTACGAAGCATTCTAGAATGAAAGGTAGCCTGAACCATCATACAATAGATTTGCTAATAACTCCTTTTACTCTATCAATATTGCGAGTAATTATATACCATTTTAGTTGCTTTTTTTGTTGATGGTTAATAATTAAACATGGCTTTAATTGTCGCTTAATTTACAGAGATAATCTTGAATTAAACCAACTGAACCAAGATTGAAATCTTGCAATTTTAGCCGTGTTGTCAATAAAATAAATTTATTTTGTTGGGCGCTTGGCATCATCGCTAAGCCGTAGTACGCAATATTATCATCATGCTCTACGGTATATTTTTCTAGATAATTAAATGGTGATATTTTATTTATGTCAGAGGTAGAAATCTTAATAGCTAAGTATTCATGATTATTAATTCTATCCTTTAAAGGTAATGGTCGCCAATTACTGGTTATGGTATGCTCGTTTTTTTTTATTATTTGATATATTTCAGGTTTTAAACAGGCTAAATGAATGTGTAATTGATCTTGCGTGCGACCATATTTTGAGTTTATAGCAAGAGATAGAAATTGCTCATTTATGGGGTTGCTTGCTGATTTAACAAGTAGTTCACGATTTTGCCATGCTAATGTAAAATAATTTTTTGTATTTTTTTGTTGCAAAATAGGACTTTCGATGCCGGAGATTTTATCTAACGGTAGTAATAAATTATGTAATGGTCCATTTATATCCTTATAGATTACATATCGATGTTGTTGATCAACTTTGATACATGATGTTTGTAAGTTGCCATTTTTAAAATTAGGAATACATTCTTGATTAATAATTTTCCATAACTTATCACTATTTATTTTTATATAGGCAAAATAAACTATTATAGATAAGAGTAAGGCAAAAAATATCTTGAGTAGTAATTTAATGGTTTTTTTCATAAAATCCTATTATAAAAATTTTTTCTTGAAAGTATATTAAAAAATATTGATTTACTGGCTATAAAGGGTTTTTATTCATTTAGCATAGGCATATGTAAGTTCATTCTATCTACTTATTAATTTATTATTCTTAATATTTTTCTTTTTTGATTAAAATTATTTTAATGATTAGTTGCATTTAGCATGTTTTAAGACTTATTAGCAAATCTAGCGTATGAGGTTCCATGGGCTACTGTTCAAGTTTGATGCTTAATGAATTTATTATCCATCCTTAAATTGGACGTTGTTTATCATCATACCATATGTCTGGATCAGCTAGCTCAAATGCCTATTGCTTATGGTTGTGCTTATTTCTGCTGTATGGAGTTTTGGAGATGCTGGTGTGTGTGCCATGGTAATTGATTGTATAGATGATTTAAACAACAGAGAGATGATATGCCATGAAAAAGTTTACTCCACATGCATCCACGAAACCAGATATTACCTGTAATTCCATGCATGAACTTATTAGTAATAGTGTCAGGCAATGATACAAGCGTCCGTTGAGGAGATGAGCTCAAAGACATGCTGCCAGGACAATATCCTGCTAAAACACCACCTTTTAACTGGCGTCATTACCATCTACATAATGGTTAATTGCTACTGTTAACAGCATATAAGCTGATATTGTCGATGTTGAGATTAAAGTGCCTAAGATATGGCATTGTAGCGACAACAAAATATATTTCAATGGTTTGTTGCTGGCTTATATGAATAGTGCAAAAATACTCTCAAATAGTTGCTGCTCCATATCATGGCCTCTGTATATGTTATGGAATAGCTATTCTACCTGTGATTTTATGGGCGATGAAGCTCTCCGTTTTTCAGTGAAAAACCAGATGGTCTATTTCCTGGTGGACTACTCTCATTCATCCTCTATCAGAAGTCTTTAAATAGAAATAGACTACGAGCGGTGCGGCTTAATCATATCCACAAGGCTTGTTAGTGGAGATGATGGTGCCATTGATTTTTAAAATGCAATGACAAAAATATTCCAAGACAGACAGCAACTACTCTGTTGGGTACATAAAATAGCTAATGTGCTGGATTCACTACAAAGGCATGAAAAGAAAAATTAAGGATAAGCGGCTGGATTGTGCTATCTGGTTAGCACATGGAGGTAATACGCTAATAAAGCTATTAATGTTTTATTAGTAATGTTTTCAGCAAAGTGTATCTTCTGCGGGATGAAGAAGCTGAAGAAAGATTGAGAAGAGTTAATGGAATTTTTCTACGACTTCTAGTCAGTATCAGTGGTTGTTAATTAAGAATGACAAATCTAAAATCAGCTTTTTCCCGATATTCAGGTTACAAGGCTGATGCACTAAGAATTGCAGTTCAAGAAAAACAGCTCTTTCAATGCTATTTAACTGCTAGAGTTTATTCAATTCAGAAAAGCTTGAACAGGTGAATGGGATTTATAACAATGCTGACACTGGTTTAATCAACATTTAACTTAAAGATGAAAAATATGTTCATAAATCATTAAAGCTAAACACTTGACCGTCATGCACTATATTTGCTAAAAATTTCTCTTTAAATCATTGCTATTTCAATATGTTGATTCGCGCTTTAAAAAAGCATGTGCTTTTTTACCAAGAAAAAGCATTTACATGGCTTAGTAGAAATTGTTTCTGGAGATGCCTCGCTGGTATCAGTTATGGCAACAACTTTTCTGGAGTGTTTTTACACTCTCTTTAGATAAAGCACAGCAAACTGTTAAATCCTGTTCTCTTGCTGCCTATTGTTGGGGATTGGTCTACTCCTTAATCTTAGTCACTTTTAATCTCAACATCGCTAAAATACCAGTCTGCACGCTGTTATCTATGAAAAATAATCCTTACGGAAGACGAATGTACACTCCTTGATAAAGTGATGTTTTAGCAGCAGGTTGTTGTAGAATAGCTTCTTGAGGCTCAGCTTTAACCGATGGTTTTTCTATTATCAGCTATCAGCCACCATTACGGATGAGTTCATGTAATGGATCAGAAGTAATGTCTGTAGTTTCGCGTATACATGTATGGTAGATCTTTTTAAGAAGGTATAGTGACGTCATCTAAACTTTGTTTTAAATTAATTCCTGTTTGTTTTTCTGACTCCAATAAACTAAAGCCATTCAACATACATCGTAGATAACTAAACCATTTGTCTTTGTGATGTAGTTTCGCAAGAAGACTTTTAGTAAGATTGTTAAATCTTTTTTTTCAACCAGAGATTTTTCAACGATATCATTGTAACCCATAATGATATCTTCCAAGTGGATAACATAGCATGTTCACTGTGACAATATTGCAAGGATAAACTGGAACGAGTTACTTAAATGTATGAATCGATATCATCCGACAAATTATTTCTGAGGCAAGTACAAGTAAATAAGGTGCAGCTTTATATTGATATGGAGTGAGGTAAAGAATCTCTTTTGTTTATATGACTGTTTTCTTTTTCAAGCAAACTTGATAGAGAAAATTCTTCATACTGCTATATGGGATTTATATTAATAACCTTTGCCCATATATAGTATAAGCTACTATATAGCCTCATAAGACATCGCTTAAACTGCAAGATATGACAAAAAATTAATATTTTGCTACAAAGCAGTTGAGCTAAAAAAGAAATAATCAAATCAAAAATATAAAAATGCAATTTTTGCTATAAATAATTTTGTCTTAAATATGTGAATTTTTATTGATTAATTTTTTTGATAATAAAGATATTTTTATTATTGTGCCCAAGGCGGGACTTGAACCCGCATAGCCTTAAGGCCGAGGGATTTTAAATCCCTTGTGTCTACCGATTTCACCACCTGGGCTAAATTTTGGAGGCGCGTCCCGGAGTCGAACCGAGGTAGACGGATTTGCAATCCGCTGCATGGCCACTCTGCCAACGCGCCATACTCAATCTGGCTTATCTGGCTTATCTCTAGGAGAGATATTGGAGCGGGAAACGAGACTCGAACTCGCGACTCCGACCTTGGCAAGGTCGTGCTCTACCAACTGAGCTATTCCCGCATTTTCCATATGTTTAGTTAGTTTGTTAAAACTAGCATTATCTGACGTCTGACGTCTGATGAGCTGCATTTTACTTGTTTCCTATATTGAGTCAATAGTATTATTTATTAATTAGATTTGTTAACTAGTTTTTTATCATTTTATTATTATGCCTCATTTAAATTTCTCCAAGTTCCAGATAAATAGTGAAACATAGACCAAAACGTTAATATAACCGAAAAATAAAGTAATACGATAGCAATTACTTCAATTTGGATAGTAGGATGCCACAGCAATCCAACTAATGAGATCATCTGGGCTGCTGTTTTAAATTTTCCAATCCAAGAAACAGGTACACAACTAAGGGTTTTTACATCAGCCATCCATTTCCGTAATGATGAAATAATGATTTCACGTGCAATCATAGTTACTGTAGGTAATGTAACCCACCATGAATGATAATATTCTGTCACTAATACTAATGCAGTTACCACCATAACCTTATCAGCGATCGGATCTAAAAATGCACCAAATCTAGTTGTTTGCTGCCACAGTCTGGCAAGAAACCCATCAAACCAATCAGTTAATGCTGCAATAACAAAAAGAAATGTACAAACAAAAGGCCCCCAATGAAAAGGAAGATAAAAAAATAATACAAAAAACGGAATCAATATGATACGAAAAAGTGTTAACAAAGTTGGAATATTTAATTGCATCATGCTCTATAATTATTTGGGTAAAATAAAATATATATATATTCCATTATGCTTATTGCTTCAACGCATTATAAATTTTTTCTGCTAGTGTATATGAAATTGTTGGTATTTTTGCAATTTCATCAAGACTTGCATTACGTAAAGTTTGTAAGCCACCCATATATTTAAGCAGCATCTGACGACGTTTAGGACCTATCCCTTCAATAAACTCTAATGTGCTTGTATTTCTAACTTTTGCTCTATTTTTACGATGTCTTGTAATAGCATGATTATGTGATTCATTACGAATATTTTGTATTAAGTGTAGTGCAGGTGAATCAGATGGTAACGAAACACCTTCGCCATCAGCTTTAAAAAACAAGGTTTCTAAGCCTGCTTTGTGATCATGTCCTTTAGCTATACCTATTAATTTTGGGTGAGTAATCTCCCAATCGACATTTAATGTTTGGAATACACGGATTGCTTGAGCCAGTTGTCCCTTGCCACCATCAATAAAAATTATATCCGGCACTTTATTTTTATCTAGATGTTTAGAATAGTGTTTAGTTAAAACTTGATACACAGCAGCATAATCATCACCAGGAATAATATCAATTATATTATAACAACGATATTCAGAACGTAATGGCCCATCACTATCAAAAACAACACAAGACGCTACAGTTTTCTCTCCAGATGTATGGCTAATATCAAAGCATTCCATGCGATAAATTTTTTTTACTTCTAGCAAATCAGCTAATATCTTCATTCTTTGGTGAAAGGTTGATTGTTGTGCAATTTTTGTTGTTAATGCTGTTCCTGCATTGGTGCGAGCCAGCTTCAAATATTTTGATTTTCTTCCTCGCGGTTTCACTTGAATATTAATTTTGCGTCCCACTATTTTAGTTAAAAAATTAGAAAATAGTGTTTTTTTTGGTAATAAAAAATCTAATAATATTTCTGTAGGTAAAGAGTAAATTTTGCTACCTTGTAAATAAAATTGCCCTAAAAATGTTTGCACAACCTCACTTAATTGCGTGTTTGTTGGAATCTTTGGATAATAACTACGGCTACCAAGTACTTTTCCTTGGCGAATAAAAATTACATGAATACAGGCAATGCCTAAGTGATAAGCAATGCTAATTACATCTAAATCTTGTGTATTACCGGTAATACATTGTTGCTCTGTAACCGCTCTAACGGTTTGTATTTGATCGCGATAACGCGCTGCACTTTCAAACTTAAGAGTTTCACTGGCTTGGTCCATATTTTGGATTAATTGATTAAGAATCTGCTGATCCTTACCTGACAAGAATAATCGAACATATTCGACTTGTTGATGATATGCTTCATCAGCAATTAGACCCTTAACACATGGCCCAATACAGCGATTAATTTGATATTGAAGGCATGGTTTGGATCGGTTACGATAAACACTATCTTCACACTGACGAATAGGAAAGAGTTTTTGTAATAAAGCCAGTGTTTCTTTAACAGTATGAACACTTGGAAATGGACCAAAATAGTTTCCCTTTATTTTCATAGCGCCACGATGCATAGTTAAACGTGGATGTTTATCTGCACTTAAAAAAATATAAGGATAGGATTTATCATCCCTTAGAAGAACATTATAACGAGGCTGATAATGTTTAATATAGTTATGTTCAAGTAATAAAGCTTCTGTTTCTGTATGCGTTACTGTGATATCAATTTTAGCAATATTTTTAAGAAGTTGTTCTGTTTTACAGCTTGTTATTTGCCTTCTAAAGTAACTAGCTAAACGTTTTTTTAAATCCTTTGCTTTACCTACATAAATAACTATCCCTGATGTATCATACATGCGATATACACCTGGTTGATTAGTTACTGTCCGAAAAAATACTTTTAAATCAAATAGTTCAGCCACTATAATAAAAACCCTCTGTTTAGATTAATTTATTGGTTATAGCTATATATGAGTTAAGTTTACTTCACCACGAAGAGTTATTAGCAAATCTGGTATATGATGTTTGGGGTCAGGCTATTTTGCTATGATGCTTCGCGAATCTCTTATTCATCTTAAAATTGGATCTTATTTTATCAACATTGTGTGATCTCATGGCTAAATACTTTTAGCAGATTCTATCTTTTCTGAGCAGACTGTAGCAGCTAAATATAATTGAAATGATTATTTTTTTGAACTAGAGTTCTTGGTGCGTGTTGGCTTCGTTGCTCTTGTTGACGCTCAGTGCTCTGATTCGAACTAATAGAATGCTAGCAGTTCTTCTTGATTTTTCTTCAACTTCTTTATCGCTGCATGATACTTCTCTGAAAACTTTTCCATAAAATATTAAGAGATTTATTATAGTGGCATCACTGATTTCTTCTCTCTACTAGCGAGATATCCAAAAGAGCTCAGCCTTAACTTTTGATTCCATGCCTTTATGGAGTAAAAAGAAGCACATTAGTTGCTTTGTTTGATGAAGAGCATTGGTGGTGGTGTGTGCTCTAGAATATTTTTACTATTGCCATATATTGTGCCATTATATTTCAAAACCAATAGCAAACTTCTGCACACATTTTCCAGTAGCAAGCCTGAGAGATACGCTTAATCCAGGAGCTTGTAGGATATTGAGAAGTTCGGCTAAGTTCACTTTTGATTCTCGATAAGCCTATTCTAGCGTAACTACCTTTTTACCTTTATGGTAATGTGATCCAAATAATGACCAGCAGGAAAAGGCGATTATTTTGCCTTATAGGAGACTGTATATCCCATCGCCAACGAAATAAAACATAGCGCGCATCAATTAAATCATGTGATACTATTTATTGCCTGTGCTCTTCAAGCCATTAGATAGCACTTAGCATTAATAAGAACGAGGAATTCTATTGATTTAACTTTTTTAAGATGAGGCTACGAAAGCTGATGTTGGAAGAAAACTGTAGTTCAAGAAAAATAAGCCATTCAATGTTATTTAAGTTGCTACATTGTTGCTCAGATAATCTGGAAGTCGTAGCTAAGAGAATTTGAGCTGTGATCCTGCTAGTAAACAACCTTCAATTTTATAAGTGTTAAGAGATTTAAGAAGCATCATAGCAAAATAACCTAACCATTATACACAATATTTTATGGCAACTCATTATTATATAGTGCGTCAAATCATTTGATAGCAAAAGATAAAATATTTGATATCAATTGCTGTAATGATATAAACGCTTTTAATTTTTTTTAATTGCACCTGGCGATATTTGAAGGTAAAACATGCGATAAATAGCTGACTATTTGTCTTTCCATCAGCGTAACTGAATTGCACTGTTATTTTTTATCGGAGATACTTTTGTCTGTTTGAAGTTATGCGATAAATTGAACAGTATTTGTAGATCCTTTTAATGAAATTCCATATAGTAATGTTAGCTGTTTTTTTGCTATGACTGAACTAAAGTAGTTTTTTAGCTTGGTGTTGTTGTGCAGAAGACAATGATCAAAGGCGCTACCCACCCTGATACGTACTCTTCTTCTAGCTGCGACTAAACCTAAATTCGGCTATGGATGGTGTGGAGTAAAGATTACCTGCTCAACAATCAATGCCACCTCAATTTAAGCAAACTTTCTCATGAAATGAGAGAAAACGGCCTGCTGATGGAAAAACCATCTGATAGAATCCTTCGAACTGTGAAAATGAATTCCTTTGTTTTCTAGTTCAGAGATTAAAGAAATCAAATGTTTGATACTGTGCATCACAGCTTATTGAGTTTACAGAGCGCCAAACTGTCAATTAATTTTAAGCAGTTTAATGCGTGTTTTAATTAGGAGTTATTCTTGTTTTTGGTGTGTTTAATTTCGGAGATAATGGCATATCCTGCTGATATATTTTATAAATAATTTTAATATATAAAGATAACATGTCATAAAAAAGTCTACCATACAGGTAG